>WVZU01000237.1 GCA_011772275.1 Planctomycetales bacterium
CGACCTGCCGCGCGGTAGGCGGTCTGCTTCCCCCCCGAATGATCACCTGCGGGAAATTTGGGGTGGGTAAAAAAGTGGACTGCGTCTGCGAAATAGGTCCTGCCACCATGGCAGGCCAGCCACTCCGCCCGGTGACCGTCGATAGGTACGGGGAATTTCAGCTCACGGCCCAGCATCCGGAAAGCGCAGCGATTCTTTTTCTTGGTTCGCTTGGCTTGCTTTTCCTCCCAACATGAACCTGTTGTGCGCAAGCGCCACATTGCGAAGTTATTTTGGATGGACCGTTCAGCAGGTCCTCCGCAGCAGGCTGGCAGTCAGGGCACGAAACACCGGCTGCAGCTGGTCAAAGTCGCTGTCCTCGGCCTGGCACAGCAGCAGGTAGGTGCCTTGCAAGGTCTGCAAGGCGCGGACCTGCGCCGTGCTGGTCAGATCGAGGTAAAAGAAACTCATGTCCATCCCGACCAGCTGGACTCCTTCCACCAGTTCATGCACCGGCTCCACTTCCAAACCGGCGTACTCGTCGCGCATGGCCGCCACCGCTGTCTGAGCCAATTGATGGGGATCGACGGCCGCCCGTTCAAACCGCACCGACCAGAACCCGCCCCGTGGACTACGGACGGTCACTTCCAGCGCTTGCGGCGGCAGGGCATCTTCGTCCAGGGACCAGTTCTCCGGATATTCGAAGGTAACGCCAGATTTGTCGTATAAGGCAGTCATGCGTCGCACCTGGTAGCCGCCTCGTTTGCTGGCGAAACAAACGGGTCTTGGGAAGATTCCGCTACGCGTCCCCTCCTTTGGCTTTGCCGGAAACCCAAGTTCGCGTGAGAGCGCCCAAAACACGCATCCGAACGACGACACAAGCTGATGGCTCGGCCACCGGCAAGAACCCGACAACCCGCATCGTATCACTCAGCACCGGCCTGGCGTAACCGCCCCCCTCCGCCGGCGGTGCAACTGGCCCATCGCTCGCCGGGGCTACTCCGGTGTCACCGCGACCAGTTCCTCATGGACCGCCTCGATTTGCCTGGCCCCGATGGCGGGCAGCTGGTCGGCAAAACCGACCAGCAGAGCCAGATCGCAGAGACGATTGATGCGCCGAGGGACGCCACCGCTGATGGCAAACAGCGCGTCCAGGGCCTCGTTCTCGAAGATGGGCCGACTGGCACCGGCCACATTCAAGCGGTGGTTCACGTAACTGGCCGTTTCTTCCAGATTCAACGGCCGCAAGAGCGACTTGACCCCCAAGCGTTCTTCAAAATCCGGCAGTCGATCAAGGATCGGCAACAAGATCGCTTGCCCTAATAACAGCAGGGTCAGCAAGGGCTGACCCTGGCTCTGGAAGTTCCACAGCAATCGTACACATTCCAGCCCGCCAGCCTCTTCCAGCAGATGCGCTTCGTCCATCACCAGCACCACATGCCTGCCCCCTTCCGCCGTCTTGTGCAGCTGATTTTCGATGTGACGGACATGCTGATCCACCGTGGCATCCTCTGCCGGGGCCCCCAAGGCGGCCGCCAGGTAGGCCAGCAGTTGCTGAGCCGACATTTTGGGATACACGATGTGCACCACCGGGCCAATCGAATCGGGCAGCGTCTGCTGCAGCGATTCGATCAACATTGTTTTGCCCAACCCGGACCCACCCACCAGCAAGCCGCCCCCCCGCCGATTTTCAATCGCGTACCGCAGCTTTAACAACGCACTCTGATGCGCCTGGCTGGGATAGTAAAACGCAGGATCGCAACCCGTTTCAAAGGGCGGTCGCGTGAACTGCCAGTAGTCGGTGTACATCGTCGAGCCCTTTCCCGGGTCCTCGATCAATCTTGCGCCGATGTCGTGACGGCGTGGGCGTTGCACACCACACCCAACGGCACAACGCCGACGGCCAGACAACGGCGAACCGGGCCCGCCAGCTGCTTGTCCGGCTCGTCCCCTTCCGATTGCACGAATATGACTCGATCCACCGTGGCGGGTTGCAAAATCGAACGCGACGAATCTTCCAGCAACCGCTCCAGCGGCCCCGCGTCAATCAGCACCACGTCAAACTTGTCCCGCACCCCCGAAATCAAACGGCTCCATGCCGAGCAGAAATCGTGCGGCAACGCGTCGGCCGCCGGCGCGCACCAGGGTGCCACCGTAATCCCGTCTTCCAGCGATTCGATCAGGAACTCCCGAATCGGCTGCGAACCGCCCCGGTTCCAACCAAAGTCGCACTGCATCCCCAGGCTGTGGGCCAGCGAGGGATTGCCAAAGTTCGCGTCTACGACCAAGACCCTCACGCTCAGGGCCACCAGCCGTTCAGCCAGGCAGAGGGCAAACGTCGTACAGCCGGTGGCGCCCGACAAACCCGCTACCGCAACCACGTTGCGGCCATCCCGGCACTGCTGGATTACCAGCCCTGCGGCGGACTCAATCTCCCCTCCAACAGCCCGCTGGACAGATTCGCACAACGGCGGCCAACGGAACTGGTCCACTTCAAATGCCGCCCTCCAACCAGCCCCTCTTGATCCAGACCCCTCCCCCGTCGGCTGAACGCTTTCGCCTGCGGTCGATGCCGGACTGGCCGCCGGATCCGGCTCCGGTTCCGGATCCGCTAACGCACCCGCGACCGTGTCGGAGACGCGATCCTCGACCGCCGCCACTTCGTCCTCGCCGGTCAAGTTCCCCATCACCCGCAGCTGATGCAGCATGGGCATGCGAGCCTGGTGCGCCGCGTCGAAGCGGAAAGTTGTGCAACCAGCCGAAGCTGTCGTGCCTGACGTGGGAACGACACCCGCCAGGTCCTGATCAAAAGCAGCGGTTTGCGTCTGGCAGGCTGCCCGCAGTGCCGCAGCCTGGAGATCCTTTTGCGGCGGAGCCGAATCCGATATGGCCCCCGCCGGCCCTCCCGCCCGCTCCGCTGCCCGACTTGGGGGGCCAAAGGTCGGCGAACCGGTCGCCGGCGACGTCTCCAGACGGTCTGCTCGCAGACGATCGCCGTCGCGGCTGGTCATCGCTGGGTGGGTCGCCGTCTGGCCGTCGGACCAGCCGGCACTGCTGTCAGGCGTCGAGCCGGCCGAGTCCGAGCTGGCCGCGTGGCAGCCCGCTTCCGACGTGGACCGCTGCTGCCGGTCGTCGAAGATTTTGAGCAATGCCTGATCAACGGCGCTCATCGAGTACCCTCGCGGGAATGGTGTGCCCGCTGGGCTTGACGCACAGCCGGCTCGATCGAACCCTCCAGCTGGCTCAAGCCCGCTCCTGCCGCAGACGAAGTCGTCACCAAGTCCGCCGGTGCGTTGTCCGCAATTTGCATCGCAGCCTGCGAACCGCCGTCAGACAACGTCTCGGTCTCCTGGTTGCTGAGGGCCGGCAGGCGGTGCGGCCGTGGTGGCGAATCGTCGGCCACGACTTCCGCAGGCGGCGGTGGCTGAACCTCCGCGTTTTGCCATCCGCCCGCTGCATGCGGCCCCTGGTCCGGTCCACGATGAAAAACTAACGACCCAATCAATACCGCAAATGCCACGACAATCAATGTCAGCAGCAGCCGGGATTTCATCTTTGCCCAATGGCTGGATAGCTTGCCGGCGACCGGTGAACCCGTGGAACCGCCTGGCCCCCGTCGGTGCGGGCCTGGTCGTTGAGAAAATTTACCGGATTCTTCCCCATGCTCCGCCAACCCCGCCTCGGGGGTCGGCGGCGGGTCCAGATCCGGCAAGCGAACCAGGACCGGCACCAGCATGCGCGCAGGCGGCTGCTCGCCATGGGAAACTGTAGGGATTCTCATGCTTCCGTTATCGGTAGCGAATTTAAGCAACTTGAACGTGGGACCCAGCGCACAAGGATCAGCTCAGGACTCCAAGATCAGGGCTCAGCGCGCAGGGCACGCACTGAAGGCACTGCAGCGCAGTCGCCACCGGCGCTGCACTCAAATCAGACACCACGCGGCGCCTGGCATTGGCAGCCACGACAAAACACGACAGAATTGGCGGCCACACATGCGTGGCGCATAATGGTTCATGGCGGGCCGCCACAGATCCGCCACCAAGGGAACGGTATGGCCAGTACCATCGAAACAGCAACCCGGCAGCCGATTGACCAGATCCTCACTCAGCGGATCCTGGTCCTGGACGGCGCCATGGGCACCATGATCCAGGCTCTCGAGTTATCCGAAGCGGATATGCGCGGCGAGCGGTTTGCCGGCCATCACAAGGACCTGCAGAACTTTGTCGATATCCTGAACCTCACCCGTCCCGACGATGTGACCGAGGTCCACCGCCGTTATTTGGCCGCCGGAGCGGACATTATCGAAACCAACACGTTTGGCTCCAGCCGGGTCGGCATGATCGAATTCGAACTGCCCCCCGACCTGGTCCGCGAATTGAACCTGGCCGGGGCCGCCTGCGCCCGCAAGGCAGCCGACGAGTTTACCGACCGTACGCCCGACCAGCCTCGCTTTGTCGCCGGGTCGATCGGCCCCACCGGCCGCACCGCCTCGGTCAGTACCGAGGTGGAGGACGCCAGTGCCCGAGGCGTCACGTATGACCAGCTGGTCGACTCGTACTACGAACAGGTGGTGGCCCTGGTCGACGGCGGGGTCGATCTGCTGCTGCCAGAGACCGTCATCGATACGCTGAACCTCAAGGCCTGCCTGTTCGCAATTTCCAAGTTCTTTGACGAAACCGGCCGGCGAGTGCCGGTGATGGTTTCGGCGACGGTGTTGGAGAGCGGGGTGACGTTTGTCTCCAGCCAGTCGGTCGAAGCGTTGTGGAACGCCATCTCGCACTTCCCGCTGCTTAGCGTCGGACTGAATTGCGCCCTGGGACCAGAAAAATTGCGGCCGCATTTGCAGCAGCTGGCCAGCATCGCCAATACCTTCATCAGCTGCCACCCCAACGCCGGCCTGCCCAACGAGATGGGCCAGTACGACCTGGGCCCGGCAGCCATGGCCGAAATCATCGGTGAATTCGCCGATAACGGTTGGGTAAACATCGTTGGAGGCTGCTGCGGGACCACGCCCGCTCATATCACCGCCATCGCCGATGCCGTCCGAAACAAACCGCCACACGTCCGCAGCGCGCCGCCCCGCCTTACGCGGCTGGCCGGCACCCAGCCGCTGACCCTCCGCCCCGAATCCAACTTCACGATGATCGGCGAACGGACCAATGTCACCGGCTCCCGCCGCTTTGCCCGCCTGATTCGCGAAGAACAGTACGAAGAAGCCCTGGACATCGCCCGCAGCCAGGTTGCCGGGGGAGCGGCGGTGATCGATGTGAATATGGACGATGCCCTTTTGGACGGCCCCGCCGCCATGACCCGGTTCCTGAACCTGGTCTCCGGTGACCGTGATATCGACAAAGTCCCAATCATGATCGATAGCTCCAGCTGGCCGGTCATCGAGGCCGGGCTGAAATGCGTCCAAGGCAAGCCGATTGTCAATTCGATCAGCCTCAAAGAGGGCGAAGAGGAATTCCTGCGGCAAGCGCGCTTGATCCGCCGCTATGGCGCGGCCGTGGTCGTGATGGCTTTTGACGAACAAGGCCAGGCCACCGAAGTGGAAGATAAGGTGCGGATCTGCAAGCGGGCCTTCGAACTGCTGACCCGCCAGGCCGGCTTTCCGCCCGAAGATGTCATCTTCGACCCCAACATCCTCACGGTCGCCACCGGGATCGAAGAACATAACAACTATGCGGTCAACTTTATTAACGCCATCTCGCGAATTAAACAAGAATGCCCCGGTGCCAAAGTGTCCGGCGGGATCAGCAATATCTCCTTCTCCTTCCGTGGCAATGACGTCGTCCGCGAGGCCATGCACGCCGCGTTCCTCTTCCATGCCGTCCAGGCCGGCCTGGATATGGGCATCGTCAACGCCGGACAACTCGAGGTCTACCAGGAAATTCCCGCCTCACTTCGCGACCTCGTCGAAGACGTGCTGCTCAACCGTCGGCCGGATGCGACCGAACGACTGATCGAATACGCCCAACAAATCAAGGACAAGACGGGCAAAGTGCGGCGGACCGAGGACCTGGCCTGGCGAGCAGAGACGGTGCACGAACGGCTGGGGCACGCCCTGGTCAAGGGTATCGATAAGTACATCGTCGACGACGTCGAAGAGGCGCGGCAACAGTGCGATCGCTGCCTGGACATTATCGAAGGCCCCCTCATGGATGGCATGAACGTCGTCGGAGACCTGTTCGGTGCGGGAAAGATGTTTCTGCCGCAAGTCGTCAAATCGGCCAGGGTCATGAAAAAGGCCGTGGCCTACCTGGA
>WVZU01000032.1 GCA_011772275.1 Planctomycetales bacterium
GTTAAGAGTGTTCGGTTAAGAGTGTTCGGTTAAGAGTGTTCGGTTAAGAGTGTTCGGTTAAGAGTACATTTCATCGCAGTCTTAACCGCCACTCTTAACCGGATACCCTTAACCGACCTGCTTAACCGACCTGCTTAAACAATATCGTTGAGTGAAAAAACTGGACCCGTTGCTGGCAGTTATCGCGCTCAATTTCCCTCTTCAAGCGACCATTTCGTTTCCTATGGCAGTCGCTTCTGACCTACAGATCTTCTGAGGACCCTAAAGTTCTATTCGGCCGAAATGGCGAAGAGGTGGGTCTTGTTGCTGATGTATAGCACGTTGTCGGCCACGATGGGCGTGCTATACACCGAATTGCCCATGTTGATCGGTCCCGGCTCGCCGTACTCGTCGCGCGACAGAATCTCCATCTTTGGCGACAGCTTGAACACGGTCACATCGCCGTCCTCGTCGCCGATGTAGACCTTGTCTTCCACGATCAGGGGCGATCCCCAGGCGGCGGCCAGCATGTCGTGGGTCCAGTGCACCTTGCCCGTCTTGGCGTCCAGGCAGTGGAACAGGCCGCTGAAGTCGGCGATGTACAGCAGTCCGTTCTTGATGGCGACCGTCCCGCAGCTGCGGTGCATCTCTTCTTCCCAGTCAATCTGTCCGTCGCCATTCTGATCGAAGTTGTGGTAATGCCACACGACGGCGGAATGGGGGTTATCGCGAGCCACCTCACCTTGGGAGGGATCGCAGGCCTGCAGGCGGCGGTGGGGGATCGGCGTCTGCGGATCGTCGATGTGAAAGACCTGTTGCGGACTGACATCGCTGCCGTCCAGTTTCCTGGTGGGATCGATGCACCACAGATGGCCCGGGCCTTCGGCATGTTCCGGGTCCTGCCCCACGGCCACGTAGACCAGCCCTTCGTAGACCACGGGCGTGGCGATGATATTGTTCCGCGTGCCGCGCCCTCCCAGGATCCATTTGGATTCCTTGGGATTCGCATCGAACTTCCACAGCAGCTTTGCCTTGCCCTGACCGTCCCCTGCGGCGTGGAAACTGTAGACCCAGCCATCCCCGCCCGCGAAAATCACCTGCGGCACACCGCCCAATTCGGCAAAGGTCGGCGAGCTCCATTGGCCGTGCAGGATGTTCCGCCCTGGCGAAGCGTCCGTCCACAAAACGTCGCCCGTATGCTTGTCGACGGCCATAAAGCTGGGCGCGTCGGGAGCGGGCAAGAGGATATGCGATTCGTCGACGCCATTGGACGTGTTGACAAACAGGATGTCGCCAGCGGCGGTGACCGAACAGCTGGCCATGTTGTGCTGGGAGACGCCCAGCTGTTTCATCATGTCCAACACCCAGACCACATCCGCCTCCCGCTCTTCCTGGACCTCCTCGGCGGTGTAAGGCCCGTCGTTTTCGCCGTCACGAAAACCTTCCGTATCCAGACAGCGGACTTCGCCGCGACTGGTCACAAACCACAGCCGCTGGCCTTCGACCAGGGGCGCGCAGCAGATGCCCTGCAGCGGCCAGTCGTGCACGCGGCCGGTGGGCAGCTTGCGACTGGAGTGCTGCCAAAGAAATTCCCCGTCGGCGGCGCGAAAGGCCAACAGGCAACCCAGGTCGAGATCGGCCGGAAACCGCTCCAGCCAGCCGGCACTGTTGTTCGTGCCCACAAACACCTTCCCCTCGGCGACGACCGCATTGCCGTACGACTGGGAACCCAGCCGAGCGACCCAGAGGACGTTCTGGGCACTTGCCGGGACCCAGCGGGCCGGCGATCCTTCGAAACGGCCGGGGTTCCACTGGGAAGGGATGCCGCGGCCCACCGGCGTGTTGTTCCGCGCGGCGGACCCGCCCCATTCAGTCCACTGGCGAGTGATTTCTTGCTCGGCAGGGTCCGCCTCAGGGGACGAGCCCAGATCGCCCTCGACCGGCAAGGCACCGGCCGCTTCCCCAGACGGTGACTCCCCCCCGGCCGCCACTGTGGTGGGGGCAGCGGGTGCCGGCCGAATGACCGGTCCGGGCTGCTGCGGAACCGCAACCGTTGCCGATGCGTCTGGCTCCGCCGATNNGCCCGTCGCTGGACCCCGCGGGCTTCTGGCCGCAACCGGTCCCCAGCAGCAGGCTGAACCCCCCCAGGGCGATGGCAAAAAATCGAAAGCTGGCAAACATCTTCGTCCTCGTGGTGCTTATGTCACGGACTATCCGTCCCGAGGTCGGGAGTCTTTTTTTTCGTCGGCGGTAGCTCAGGGGGTCGGGAGTCTTTTTTCCGTCGGCACAGGCTGTTTTTCGTTCAGGATAACGTTCCGTTGGCCGACGAAAAAAAGACTCCCGACCCCTTCATGTCAATCCTTCATAACAATCCGTTCGCCCCGTCAATCCTCATTCGCCGTCACCGTCAGATTGTCGTAATACAGCTCGGCGTCCTTGGCATTCCCGTACAAGCCGGGGCTGCCGGTCAGATTTGGCACCTCGTCCACGGCCGTCACGGTCCACGCCTCGGGCTCCGGTTCCCCCTTGGGCCAGACTTTCCCCCGCAACACGCCGCGGGGCTGACCGTCAACCTGCTGGACCTCTGCCCGGAATTTCATCACGTACCACTGGTCCGGTTTCCAGGGAAAGTCCACCGTGCGGGCCATCCGCATCACGGGGACCCAGCTGCGGATCTGCAGTTGTTGGTAGGCACCCATCAGGTCCAGGGTATATCGTTGAGCGATCAGGCCGATATCGGGCAGTTTGTGATTGCGGACCGCACCGCGGACGTCGGCTTGAATCGTGTAGCTGCTGCTATCCGGATGCCCCATCCAGGCTCGCGAACGCGTCCCTTTGGGAATCGTGGTGACCTTGACCATCACCCGGCCGCCATCCAGCTGGCGGTTCTGGTGTCGATACCTGGCGCCAACCCAGGTGACCGGCACCTGGCCATCTTCAAAATCGAACCGCCAGGGAAAGTCCGGCACGACACGAACGCGGGCGGTATGGGTCAGCTTTCCGACCTGGGCGCTGACGATCGCGGCCCCGTGCTGGGCGCCGGCCGGGGCCGTATACGTGCCGTCGGCCGCGATTTCGCCCGGCCCCTCCAAGGAAAATTCCGCGGCCGTTTCTCCCAGCAGCTGTCCGGCCCGGTTGAACAGCCGTACGGTGAATTTTTGCGTTTGAGCGGGCTTCAGCAACACCTCGGCGGGCACGATCTGCACCTGCGCCGGTTGAGTGTCTTCCGCCACCGGCCGTTCGGCAGGTACCGCGGGCGGCTGGCCGGCCGCAGGCGTTTGGGCGGGGTCGGCCAGGCAGTAAAGATGTCCGGTGGTCGGCAAGTAGAGCCGTCCGTGGGAAACGATCGGCGACCCATGGCACTCTTCGCCCGACGGCAAGCGGGCCTGGTGGACCACCTGGAGGCGATCGTCTTGTAGCTTGAGGATGTACCACCGCCCGTTGGCCGTACACAGATAGATCTTCCCATCGGCCGACAAGGGGCTGGACCGCATCACGGTCCCGAGTTTTTTCTTGACTCGCTGCTGGCCCGTCTCCGGATCAACGACGAACAGCGTTGCCCGGTCGTCGACAAACACGAGTTGCCCGTCGACCATGATCGGGGAAGCCTTGCCCACCATCCGTTCTTTCACCCGCCACACTTCACCCGTCTGGGTGATATCCATTTCGCCCGTCTTGGTTTTGGGCCCGGTGGCCAGGGCGTCGATGGCGACCAGGGCCCCCATGGTGGTGTCGTCTGGATTTTCTTCGCTGTGACAAGAGTAGACGCGATCGCCAACGACCAGTGGCGACACGTTCAACCCCCGCCGCGAAAACTGGTACTTCCAGATTCGCCGCCCCGTCCGAGGTTGCATGGCCCACACGGCCCCGTCGCCGGACCCGAAAACCAACGCCTGCTGCCCGCCCAGAACGGTGACGGTGGGTGTGCTGTAGGTCGTGTCGTAGGGTAGCAGCCGAGTGCCGTTAAACCAGACGACTTGGCCAGTGTGTTTGTCAAAGGCGAGGAATCGATGAGCGGGTTTGGCCATGTCGCCCCAGCCGATCACGACGGCACTGAGGATCACCAGGTCCTCGAAGATGACCGGCACATTCGTCCGCCCCCCATAGGTGCTCAACAGGCCAAACTCCTCGTGCAGCGAACGCGACCACAGCCTCTTGCCCGTGGCACCCTCCAGGCATTGAAAGAAACCGCAGACACCCAAGGCGTACACGCGGTCCGTTTCGGGATCGCCCACAACACAAGACCAGCCGACGCGGGTATCGGGAACGTCCGATAGGTAGACGTTAAAACGGTTTTCCCAGATGGTGGCTCCGCTGGCCGCGTCGACGCAAACGACTTTTTCCCCTTCACGGGGCGTTTCCATCTGGTCCCGCACCAGCGTGTACAACCGACCCTTCATCACAATCGGCGTGGACCGGCTGCCCAGGTCGCTGCGTTTCCAAAGAAGGTTACTGCCCGCCCCGCCCCGCGGATTCCAGCTGTCAGGCAAACCGATCTGGGTGGACGAACCGTTCTGCTGAGGGCCCCGCCAGCGGGGCCAGTCCAGCGGGTCGGCCGCCACCGAGGGCCGGGCCAGGCCGCAGATCAACAGCAAGCACACCACCAACACGCAGGCCCTGGGGCGAGCGGAAGAGGGGGCGGGAGTCTTTTTCGCTATCGCTGCCCAGTGGATCCACCAGCGGTTGTGAATTAGCGCAAAAGACTCCCGAACCCCGACAGGCTGCCCACCGCGTACAGCTGGCGACGTCCCACAGGTGGTGACCTCGCCTCGCAGGGAACCCCGGCTTTGCCCGAAAACGAGATCGTGGGCTCGATCCAAGCCGACGGCGCTAGCCGCAGGTGTCGTCAATATGAAATACGGCGATCGGGGTCCGGCCATGGCGGGTGGGAAGGGCTGGCGGGGGGAAGGCGAGAAAGGGTGGGTACCGTTCCTGGTCCCCTTTCCTTTCTGATGAAGGATACACGTGCCAGGTCCAATCTGCAAGCTGACAGAATATCCAACTCTTCACTGGATAACCGGTTAAGAGGCATTTTCGTCGGCAATTCCAGCGGTTCCATCTTGACGGCCAGCCGCAGAATTTTCTAGAGTCCCACGTTCATTTTTACCCGTAATAACCACCCACGCCGTGCGTGAGCACGCGTGAGGGATACCCTTTGTTACCAAAACCCTCAGGTGAAACCTCTCATGGCAAAAGCTGCTCGTGTTTCTGCGCCGGATCACGGCGTGCCCCTGCTGGACATCAATCGCCAGCTGGCACCACTGCTGGAAGAAATCGAGGCGGCGGTCGCCCGTGTTTTTCGCAACGGCAGCTTTGTGCTGGGGCCCGATGTTGAGCAGCTGGAGACCTCCATGGCCAGCTACTGCGGCACGCGTCATGCCATCGGATGCGCCTCGGGAAGTGATGCCTTGTTATTGGCCCTGATGGCGGCAGGTATCGAACCGGGAGACGAAGTGATCCTGCCCAGTTACACGTTCTTTGCCACCGCCAGTGCCGTGGCGCGGCTGGGCGCGCGGATCGTGTTTGCCGACATCGATCCGGCCACCTTCAACGTGGACCCGGAGGATGTCGAGCGACGGATTACGGCCGCCACCAAGGCGATTATTCCCGTCCACCTGTACGGGCAGTGCGCAGAGATGGAACCGCTGCGGCAGATGGCCAACCAACACGGTTTGTGGCTGGTGGAAGATGCCGCTCAAGCGATCGGCGCTGAATACAGGGAGCAGCCAGCAGGATCGCTGGGTGACGTCGGATGCTTCAGCTTCTATCCCACCAAGAACCTGGGAGGAGCGGGGGACGGCGGAATGTTGACCACCAATGACGACCAACTGGCAGATCGCTTGAGGTTGCTACGTGTGCATGGGATGCGTCCGCGCTACTACCATCCTGCGATCGGCATCAATAGCCGGCTCGACAGCCTGCAGGCCGCCGTGCTGAATGTCAAATTCCCCCATCTCGAACATTGGACAGACCTGCGCCAACAAAACGCGGCACGCTACGTCACCCTCTTCACGGCCGCCGGCCTGGACCGCCACCTGGTCCTGCCCACCACCCAACCGGCACATCGCCATGTCTGGAACCAGTTTGTGGTTCGCGTCCCGGCGGCAGAACGGGACGCACTGCGCCGGTATCTGGCGTCCTGGAAGATTGGCACCGAGATCTATTACCCCGTGCCGCTGCACCTGCAGGAATGCTATCGCCATCTGGACATCCCCGTCGGCAGTTTGCCACACACCGAAAAAGCGGCCACCGAATCGCTGGCGCTGCCGATCTTTCCCGAGCTTAGGGCGGACGAGCAGCAATGGGTGGTGGATCGGGTGGCCGAGTTCCGCCAGTCAACCGGGTGCAAGCAAGTCGCCTAAAACTAAAAGGCGCCGCAAGGCGGGCAACTCGACTGGAAAAAACCGTCTGCCCCCGCCCGCTCTGCCCCCGAGGTGCATTACACGGATTGCAATTGTTTGGCAGCATGCCTGCTATGCGTTGGGGCCGGCTAGACTCTCATAAAACATGGATCAAATTTTGGGGAGCAGGCTATCCCTCTGAGCCCCGGCATTTATGCCGGGGTGATGATGTCCACCACCCCACCGTCGAGGCCCGTTTACGGGCCTTCTCATTGTTGCGGCTTCAGCCCTGGCGATCACGCGTGGTGCTGCTTAATTTCGTGTTGTTCCGCCGCAAGTCAGCCCAGGCTAAAGCCAGACAGCACAAAGCCCCGTAAACGGGGCTCGACAGATTTTTTTACGCGATCTCAACCTCGTGCTAAAGCACGAGGCTATTCGCAGGAAGCCAGAAAAGCNNTGCAAAATGCCCCCGCCCGCTCTGCCCGCTGCCCCCTGCCCGCTGCCCGCTCTGCCCGCTGCCCGCGCGCTCGCCGCTCATCCCTTCCCGGTCTGCATCTGATCCAGCTTGCGCTGCAAGTCGGCCTCCACCATCTTCGGCTTGTCCCGCCGGCTGGTCCCGCGGCAGACGACCATCATGGCCAGGGCCACCACGAACCCGACCAGCACGTAGGCCAGGATGTAGGATTTGCCTCCGGCCTCTGCCTTCTCCTCCTGGGCAAAGGCCGCGGCACCTGGCAAGGAGAGGCTGGCGAACAGGAGGACCCGCAGCAGGCAGCACTTCCACGCTTTGAAGATTCTTTTCCTATCCATCCGATTGCCAGTCCCAGGGCGGCTGGGGTCATCAGCTCCGCTTTCTGCCTCCCGCTCAGCCTACGCAGAACGGACGTGTTCGGCAAGCTGTGGCCTTGCCGGCCGGGACAGGCCCGCCGGGCAACGGGCCTGTTTCTGGCCGCCGCAGCCGGGCACAGAAGGCGTTGGGCGGGGGGGGCCATCAGGTCCTTGAGGAAGAGGCTTCTGCCGGCCGCCNNCTGCCGGCCGCCGAAGGTCCCGACACTATGACCAGCTGCTTGACTTTCATGGCGGCTCTGCGGGTTGGCAAACCACCGGTCCTGACGTCGGGGCCGGGTGCCTCTCCTTGTTAGCGCGCCCCCTCCACTGCCGGAAAAACCTTCGCCTGTGAACGTGCCTGCGATGAACTGGTCGTGATCTTGGTTACCAGCGTGAAAACGGCCGCAGAGGTCTCCTGGCGAGTCCGCGGCCTTCGCCCTATGGGGGCCTGCCAGCGGACCATCAGTCTTGCTGCTGATCTGCCTGCGGCGGGACCACTTCCCGGCTCTTCGGATCCGCCCCGGCCGCCTGGCC
>WVZU01000050.1 GCA_011772275.1 Planctomycetales bacterium
GACACCTTTCTCTACACCGCCAAGGGAGAAACGTTCGCATTCGCAAAGGACTAGGCCGCCCGGCTTGGGGGGGACGGTTTTGACTGGTAGCCCCACCGCTGCATGAAGGGGGACATTTTCTGGTCGATCTCCCGACGCTCCGATGTACTCAATGTCTTGTGCCGCGTTTTCTGATAGCCGGCCAGTCCGGCGAGGTAGCATTCCAGCCGCCTCTGGTAGGTCTCCGTCCACTCCAACCCCAACGTCGCATAGACCCGCCGTAATTGCTCGATGGGTGATGCCTCCAGCTGTTCGAAGCAGACTTCCGTGACCCGGCCCGCCGACAGACCTTCTGCGTCCCGGTAAAAGGCCGTTTCCATGGCAACGTAATTTTCCAGAAACCGCGCCTGGTACGAGGTGTTCGGCTGGGGATCCTGCAGCTGGTTCATGACGTGCGCCTCGCGGGCCAGCCGCATGTTCGACAGATAGACCACCTCGGGATTTCGATACAGATGGACGAACCGCGCCTGAGGAAACATGGCGTTCAGCACGGCCACGCGTCCCGTATTGTTGGGGCTTTTCAGCAAGGGCCGCTTTCCAGAGAACCAGGTCAATTTCTGGAGGAAGAGCCGGTATTGTCGTTTCCACCGCGCCTGTTGCGCTGCGGGCAGCTGGTCGATAAAGGTCATCCGGTCGTAGGCGGGCCATTGCCGCGGAAATGTCATGCCCCAATAGGGTGAAATCCCGCAGGTACCGGCCATCACAAATTCTTCCTCGTTGGGCGCAAACAGGTGGAACCGTACCGAATCCATGGGCCGCTTCCAGGGAAGAAAAGCTTGCAGGAAAGGAGCCAGCAGCCAGCCAGAGAACAAAAACCCAACCGGATTGAAGATATGGTAAGCCCTGGTGGTGCAGAATTGCGGATCCAACGCCATCAAGTTGTGCAAATGGGTCGTGCCGGTCCGCTGCAGGCCTAAAATGAACACCGGGGCCTGGACCTCGCGCCGCCGCAACAACCAGGGCAACAGCAGCCGTTCGGGAAGGGAGAGCAGCGTGTTCAGAGTCGAGAGCACCAGGGCCACGATCAGCCGCGGGAGGTAAACCCAGCCGATGCGAAACCGGGCCGCGATCAGCCGGGCCAACCAGATGTCCAGCGGCGCCAGCACGCTCCCGTGAAACAGCGGAAAGACCCTTTTGAAATCGGCGTCGATGACCGTGGTGTGCTCCGGTACGACCGCTTCGCCTCGCCGCCGCAACACCCACCAGCACCCGGCAATCCCCGCAGCCAGCAGCAGCCACATCACCGGTCCCTGTCGCGTATCGCCGCGAGGCACCAGCCAGGGGGCCCACACCGAGTCGAAATCGGGCCGGAGCAGCGCGGTTTTGTCTAAGAGGCGACGGACAAACATCCAGCCCGCCAACAGCCCGGCCGGCAAGAGGATACTGCCGGTTATCAGCCGCAACATGCCCGACAGGGCGGCAACCAGGAACAGCCCGATAATCAGCGGTTGCGAACTGGCTTCCACGATCGCCAGGGGATGATGCAACCGCCCCATCACCGCGAACATAAACGCGGGGATGAGGACCGCCGCCAGGCGGCTATACCGCTGCCTCAGCATGCCCAACAAGTACCCGCTGAAGAGAATCTGTTGGACCAGCGAAAGGGGTACCGCCGTCATGCCGGCAAACAGGCCTTTGCCCACCCGCGCTGGCGTGACCCGATCGAAACTCAACACATAGCCGCCCATGGCCAGGATCAACAGCACATAAGCCAGGTAAGTGGTCACGCCGATGGCCAAACCGCTAAACCATAACTTCTTCCAACGCGGCCCGACAAACAGTCCAAACTCGGAGACGGGCCGCCGGTCCAAGGCGATCATCGCCAACAGGCCGGAGAGGGCCAGGGCCAACAAGACACCCCGACCGCCGTTGCCGCTGGCAAGGATCTGGAACGAGGTGCCCGCCAACCAGGCCACCGTCTGGACGATTGTTGCCAGAAGACCAACGATACCCAGCCAAACGACGATCTTGGCCAGGGGAGACAGCTGGGGGAATTTGGCGAACATCGGTCAGCGGATACGGGATGGGGGTTGGCGGATCCGCAATGCGGGGAATGGGATTCGGGATGGTCAGTGGGTGGGGACTTTATCGGCAAGCGTGGCGCAGCGGCAACCGCAATCGCGTGCTGGCGTTGCTGGCAGGTCGACCCTGGCCGGCAGCAATCTGGCCGGCAGCGATCTGGCTGACGGGTATGCCGCGCCGCCAGTGGCCTGGGAAGCGGCCCAGCAGAGACCAGTGGACCGCGGGCGGGAGAGGCTCGTTGCGCCGGGAGGGTGTCAGCCGACCGCCTGCCAGCTGCCGTTTTTCGCGCTGTTGAGCACGGCGTCGCAGACCTTTTGCGTTTCCAGGGCGTCCCGGAAGGTGGGGCTGCACGGCTGGCCTGTGGCGAGGCTTTGCAGAAAATCGGCAACCTGATGCACAAAGCTGTGTTCGTAGCCGATCTGGAGGCCTGGCACCCACCAATGGTCCATGTAGGGGTGATCGCCTCCGTGGTCGGTAACGTGGATCGAGCGCCAGCCGCGAAGTTTTCCTTCATCCCCGTGGTCAAACCATTCCAGCCGGTGCAGATCATGCAGGTCCCACTTGATGGAGGCGTTTTCGCCATTGATTTCCCACGTGTAGAGCGCCTTGTGGCCGCGGGCATAGCGCGTGGATTCGAAGAGGCCCAGGGAACCGTTGTCAAAGTGGCAGAGGAACGCGCAGGCGTCATCGATACCGACCGGTTCGACCTTACCGGTCAGCGTGTGTTGCCGCTGTTTGACAAAGGTTTCGGTCATGGCGTTGACGTCCTTGACGGAACCGTTCAGCCAGACGGCCGTATCGATACAATGGGCCAGCAGATCGCCGGTGACGCCGCTGCCCGCGGCGGCCACGTCGAGTCGCCAGAGGGCGGCGCCGCCCTGCGGCAGGTCTTCGGCAATCGTCCAGTCCTGCAAAAAATTGGCTCGGTAATGAAAAATTTTCCCCAGGCGGCCTTCCTCGATCAGCCGCTTGGCCAGCGTCACCGCGGGGACGCGGCGGTAGTTGTACCAGACCGTGTTGGCCACGCCCGCCTTCTCCACCGCCTGGCACATCTCTTCTCCTTCTTCGGAATTCATGGCCAGGGGCTTTTCACAAAGGATCATCTTGCCCTGTTCGGCAGCGGCGATGGCAATCTCGCGGTGCAGATTGTTTGGTACACAGATGTCGATCGCGTCGATATCGTCACGCTCGATCAGTCGCCGCCAGTCGGTCTCGATCGAGTCGTAACCCCATTGGTCCGCGAACGCCTGGACCTCCGTCTCGCTGCGAGCACAAGCCGCCTTGAGCACCGGCTGATATTCGAGGTCAAAGAAGTTATGGACCCGGTTGTACGCATTCGAGTGGGCGCGTCCCATAAACCCGTAGCCGATCATTCCGATGTTCAGTGACTTGGATGGCATGCTTGGTTTCCCTCAATTAAGGTTCCGATGTTTTTGCCTCAAAGGTCGGGGGAATTAGACGGTAACCCAAGGCCAATCTCCCCTGAAAAGCTGATCCCCTCATCGGGCTGGCACCCCGGTGGATGGTCCTTGGTCGTTTTCTGGTGCTGGTCCTGGACGCATCGTCCTGGCGCACGCATGGGCCATGAGCATTCGGTCCGGGCACATTTTTTTGTTCAAGTCCAGCCATGCGCATCGCGGACCTGGATCATCTTTTCCAGAACCGTATTCCAGGTGCCTGGCGTCTCCAGGAGGGCGTTGGGGAACATGCACCCGTCCCAGCAGATATGCTGGATGCCACGGTCGTGGGCGCCCTCCAGCCAATAGCCGGCACAGCGGACGATATCCAGTTTGCCGTTCGGGTCATTTGCCGGACAGTGCTTGCCCGTCTTGTCATGGGAACCGGCGCCGTGCACCTGGCCGTCGTTTTGGGCGACGTGAAAGTCGATGGTCCACGGCCGCAGCTTGTCGGTCATCTGCTGGTAGGCCGCGTAAAACTCATCTTCGCCGTACCCCTCCTGCAGGAGGGCGTGTTCGGGCGCGTTGTAGCCCAGCAGGTAGAGGTAGGTATGGGCCAGGTCCGCTTGAAAGCCAACCGTCTCGGGCATGCCTACCTCTTCCAGCAGATCGAGCATATCTTTCCAGCTGTGCATACCGGCCCAGCAGATTTCCCCTTCGGCGGCCAGCCGTTCCCCGTGGTCGGCTGCAATCTTGGCCGCCTCGCGAAACGTTTGGGCAATCCTCCTGGTATTTTTTTCTGGATCTTCGCGCCATTTCTCCACGCCAAACTCGGCCGAATCGATCCGGATCACGCCGTATTTGCGGACCCCATGTTCGTTGAAGATGCCGGCGATGCGGCAGGCCATTTTCACGGCGGACAGAAACTTGTCGCGAGCCGCATCGTCGCCCATCGCCGAGTCCCCCACGGTGCCCGGCCAGACCGGCGCCACCAGCGACCCCACGGTGAAACCCTTACCGGAGATCAGATCCGCAATCCCGCGCAGTTCTTCATCGCTGGCCTCCGGATCGGTATGCGGCAGGAACAAGAAGTAATCGATCCCCTCAAACTTCGTCTCGTTCACGCTGGCCGCTGCGGTCAGATCCAGCATCCGCTCCAGACTGATCGGTGGCTCCTGCCCTTCTTCATCCCCCTTGCCGACCAGACCGGGCCACATGGCGTTGTGCAGCTTTGGGTAAGTGTTGGTCATCCGTTGAATTCCTTTCGCTGTCTTGAGGGCATAAGTGCATTCACGGCGTTTCGCGGAACATGGCCCCTGCCCTTAGGCCGGTGGGGGCCAGGGGTCAGCGAACGGGCAGGTTGTCGTGCGTATCGGGCCCGAAATAGCGGAGGCCAACCAGTGGTTCGCTGCCGGTGTTTTCGAGCTGCACACCCTCCCTCGCCGCCTGGTGGCTGATGAAAACCTCGTCTTCGGTTTCCTCGCCAAAACGAATCATGGCGGGCGTCTGCAGGCTCAGCTTGCCCATCCGTCCGCGACCCTGCACGGTGATCCAGCCGCTGGCGCCGGGGTCCTGGATCGTGCACTTGGCACCAGGCTCCAGGGTCAGCTCCTTGGCGGAAAACAGCTGCTGGCCGTCCAACAGGCCGTAGGTGATCCACAGGTCGGTGTAGCCATCGCCCGAGCGCGACTCGTCACGAATCGGCTCCAGGTAATGGGAATCCTTGAAGTGCGTGTCGACGTTTTTTTCCCAGTCGAGCTGTTCGATGATAAAATCGAGGTCGTGGTGCTTTTCGGGGGGGACGTCCTTGACCAGCAGCGACCAGGGGACTTCGCGACCTTCGACCAGCGACTGGAACATGCCAAACACGTCGCTGCCCCATTGCGGTTCGTAGGTGCACAGCGAGCCGGGTGCGTGCAACACGCCGGGGGGGATCAACCAGCCCGTGCCGCGCCGCAGCCGGTAAGCGCGGCTCAGATCCAAAATGCCGTTGTCCCCCTGGTCCCAGTCCTCCAGGCACTTGCGCAATTGCTGTTTGGACGTGCCCGGTTCGAGCCCCATGAAGGTGTAGGCAAAATTGTTGTCGACGTTGTTCATCTGCGGCGAAAAATAATAAGCCTCCGGTTTGCCTTCCTGGCCGACGAGGGCCGCATCCTCGAACGACTGGTGCATGTGGTGCGGAATCGGGCCCATGTTGTCGAAGAATTTTGAATAGACCGGCCACCGCTGGTAGCGGTCGAAAATCGGGCTGCCGATCAGCGCCGCACCGTTCTCGGCGATCGCATCCTTCAACAGGAACCGCTGGCCTTCGAAGACGATGTAGCTGAGCCCCTCGTCGGGCTCGCGATTCTCGTTGGCCGCCGGGGTCGTGCTGGCGAACCAGCGTTCGTCGATACCGCCGCGATGAGCGCCGAAGGCGTACCAGTCGCTGGGCGCCAGCTTGATCCGGCGGCCCGGGTGCAGAAAGCTGCGCGGAACCCAGGTGGGGGTCAGGCGCAACAGGCCTCCACCGGCATCCAACGCGCTGGAAAGTAGACGGCTGACGTTGTCCTTGGCAGCAACCGGACTGGCGTGACGCTCTGCGACCCGAATCATGGTAAGCTCCGCGACAATAGAGGCTCTTCCTGGCAAACCAAGCCTCCCTGCCAAACCACCGCTGTCGGCCGCCTTGCAACCAGCGCTTGGGGAAAGACCCTTTTTTAAGCCCAGCGGGTGCCGCTGGCAAGCGACCGGGCGGCCGCCTGATCCGGCCCGCCCTGCCCGCCGCACCCAAGCCGCCGGAGGACCATGCCTGGAAAGCGTCCCTGGATCACTTTAAATTCATGGAAAATCGGGAGTCGCCAAAGAATCTTTGTTGGGAGCAAATCGCCATGGCCGCCAGATGCTGGACCCTGATCGATACTTCGGAAAACCAGGCAGCGGAATCCCTGGTGCTGGAAGGGGCCACATTGGGACCGGCGGAGGGGGCCCGCATCGAACTGCAGACCTTACGTGGCGGTTTGCAGGAAGGCGTCCGGATGCTGACCATCGACAATGGTGCCCTCCGCCTGGGACTCCTCCCGGACCGCGGCATGGGGCTCTGGAAGGCCTGGCACGGCGCCACGGAAATCGGCTGGCAGTCCCCGGTCCGCGGACCCGTACATCCCCGCCACGTCCCCGTCATGGAACCCAACGGGCTGGGCTGGCTGTACGGCTTTGACGAACTGCTGGTCCGCTGCGGTTTGTTGAGCAACGGGGCGCCGGATTTCGACCCCCAGGGCACACTGACCTATCCGCTACACGGACTGATCGCCAATCGCCCTGCGCATCTTCTCCAGGTCGCAGTCGACGACCAGTCTGGCGAAATCTCGGCCACCGGCGTGGTCGAGGAAACCCGCTTCCACTTTCACAAGTTGCGGCTCACGTCCACGCTGAAGACCCGATCCAATTCGCTGGTGATGGAAATTCACGACCAGATTACGAATTTTTCCGGCAAGGGAGGGGAAGCCCAGATGTTGTACCACGTCAACTTCGGGCCGCCTTTGAACACGCCAGGGGCTACCCTGATCGCCCCCGTACGCGAGCTGGTCCCGCGCGACGAACATGCCGCAAGCAGCGTTGCCCAATGGAACACCTACGGGCCCACCGAAGTGGCTGCCCAGGAACGGGTCTATTTCTCCAAGTTACTGGCGGATGAAAAAGGCTCAACTCAGGTGCTGCTCCGCGCCGCCCACCGCGACCAGGGTGTCAGCCTGCGATTCAACACCCGGCAGCTGCCTTGTTTCACTCAGTGGAAAAACAATCCACCCCTGCCGGACGGCTACGTGACCGGCCTTGAACCGGGAACGAATTTCCCAAATCCACGCGGCTTCGAGACCCAGCAGGGCCGCGTCCTGAAGCTGGCAGCAGGTGAAACGGCCGAATTCAAGCTCGCCATCCAGCTGCACCCGGATGCCGGCAGCGTGGCGGAAGCGGAAGCAAAAATCGCCACCCTGCAATCTGCTGCCCAACCGATCATCCACAATTCGCCCCATCCGGACTGGTGCGCTTGACCGGAACGAAGTGCAGCCGCGGGCAGGCCAGCCACGCATTGACCCGCCAGGGACACGCCCTGTCTGCATCCGCTGTGGCCGGGCTCGCTGGACCGCTAGCTTGACAGCAAGGCCGACAAATTTCTGTTTTCGGAACACCATCAGCCGCCTGGCGGCGCGGCCTGTACGGAGCCGAATTCGTGAGAATTCGGGTCGTCCGGGCGGTCACCAAGGCAAGCGACTGAAGTCTCACGACTTCAGCTACCATGCGGCTAAAGTGTTACCTGTTTTCTATTGGCGTTAATGGACGAGCCGTGCCCAGACCGATGAAAGAAGCTGGATAAACTTTGCCGGTTAGCGGAACCTTGCCGGCAATCGGTTCCCGTTTTTCTTCCAGCCGCTCTTTTCACAGGCCTGTCGATGTCCGCCCAATCAACTCCTCCGCACGCGGAACGGCAAAACACCCGCCAACGCATCGATGCGGCCCATCCGGCTGCCAACCCGCTGGAGGCGCGACCTGACGAGCCGGGCCCGCCTGACGAGTCGGGTTCGGAAGTCGTGACGGCGACGGCACTTCCTGATTTGCAGCGGCTGCGCAATCACGCCTCCCAATTGGCCGCTCACCTGCATTCCATGCGCCAGGAAATCGATCGTCGCGAGGCGGAGCTGAACGCGCGGACGGCCGAGGCCGACAAGGAGATGCGTGCGGCGCGGCTGTGGCTGCAGGAGCGTCAGGAGGAACTGGAACAGCGGGCGGCCGAACTGGATCAGCGCGAGCGGGCGGTGTCCCAATCTACCGCGGCCCTGGCCGCCGCCGTCGGCCGGCAAAACGTGTCAGCGGCCGACGATGCTCAACTATCCGAAAATTTGGCGGCGGCCGTTGCTAAACTGCAACAGCAGAGGCAGCGTCAGGAAAGCGAACTGCACAAGCAGCAGCAGCAAATCGATTTTCGACGCCAGGCGTCTGTGGCTTTGGTCCAGCAGCTATTGCGGGGCGTTGAACGTCGGCGCCAGGCGGTCGAAGAGGACTATCAACGGCGGCAGCGGCAATTGCGGTCCCTCAAACAACAGTCGTTTCAAGAAGACTACCAAAAAGCGGTTGACGAATTCACCGCTCGACACCAGCATCTCGACGAAGCCGAGGCAATCCTGGCCAACAGCCAGTCCGATTTGGATGTGCAGCGCGCCCAGCTGAAGGCGGAACGTGAGCGTGCCGAGACACAAATGCGTTCGATTCGTCTGCAATTGGTAGAGCGGCAACGGGAGTTGGACGCCCAGTGGCAGCAGCGGCAAGCCGCACTGGCTCGGCGCAGCGAGCAGCTCGATTCGCGTCAAGCGGCGATCGGGCAAGCGCGGGAGGAAGTCGCCGACTTGCACCGCGAGGCGCTCGCCTTGCGGCTGGCCACGCAGGAACTCTGGCTCAAGCTCAGCCAGGTCGCCCCCGCCCCGGCCCTGGCCACCGAATTGACCCACATCCGTCGCCGGCTGGAAGAGAGCTATGGCATGCAGCGCAACGCGGCCTTGGAAGAAAAACAACAACTGCAAAACGCCCATAAAAAACTGGCCGATCAGTACATCAAGCTGAGCGCCGAGAAAAAACAGTTGCACGATTGGGTCACGCGGCGCGAACAGGATATCGAGCAGCAGGCGGCTCGCCTGATCGCTCGCGAACAGGAACTGGACCGGCAGAGGATCGAGCAAGCGGAAATGATGAACCAGTGGCAACAGGACCGCCACGCCTACCACGAACGCATCCGGGGCCTGACCCGTCAGCTACGCCGCCAGCCCCTCTCCCGACAGGAGAAGGTCGCTGCCGCCTGATTCCCCAGCGGGCCAAGCCGCCCCCTCACCCGCGGCTCAGCGGGACGACTGCTCCCCCCCTGACCCCCGCCAGAGGTCGAGCAACAC
>WVZU01000175.1 GCA_011772275.1 Planctomycetales bacterium
ATATGTCGCGGAAGTGATACTCGGATGAACACCGCGATCGACATGTCCAGCGATGAGCTCTGCCAGCGGATCCAGGCCGATCCCCACATCCTCTCGCCAGCCCTGCCCCTGCTGGTGCGGTGGGCCGACTACGATCAGACCGAGGATTTTCTGGCCTATGCGGCTGAACACATTCGCCAAGTCGCCACTGCAGATGCGGTCGCCGTCCTGCGGCCAGTCGCCGGTAACTGGTCCACGCTGGCCCAAGCCGACCTGGATATCGCACCCCCGGAAGAATTACTGGCCGATGCCCTGGACCAAGACCAGCCCCTGACCCGGCACGACTGGTCCGTGTCACCCCTGACACCTGATGCCGCTGCCGGCAAACAAATCTTGCTGGCCGTTCACCGCTCGGCGCTTAGCCTCCCCCAGCTGGCCGGTCTGGCTGCCCTCTTGAGCCATGGTTGCACCCAGCTCGCTGCGCGCTACCAACGCCAACGCCGCATCCGCCGCCTGGAAACGATCTTGCAGATCAGCCACCAGTGGAACCAGACGCGCCAAACCGAACCGCTGCTGGTGCAAATGGCCGAAGCGGCGACCAAACTGCTGGGGGCGGACCGGGCCAGTATCTTTCTCTGGGATCGTGCCCATAAAACGCTGGTCGGCCGACCCGCCCTGGGCGTCGAAGGGGGCGAGCTACGGATCCCCGACGACAAGGGCGTTGTCGGACACGTGGTGCAAACCGGCGAACCCCAACGGGTCGATCGCCAGCAGGCCGAACAACAGATTGACCGCCAAGTCGACCAACAGCTGGGTTACGCCACCGAAAACATCCTCTGCGTACCCCTGGTCGGCGCCAGTGGCGCACGGTTCGGTGCTTTCGAAATGCTGAACAAGCAAAAGGGCGAGTTTACCGATGAAGATCAGGAAGGGCTGATCGAACTGGCAGCCCACGCGGCCACGGCGCTGGAGACGACTCACGAGCTGGAACAACTGGTGCTCGCCAACCGGCGCTTGATCGACGAAGCGGCCGATGCTGTGCAAATGATCGGTGACAGTCCGCCCATCGAGGCGTTGCGATCGACGATCCGCCGAGTGGCCGATACCGACCTGGCCATCCTGCTGCTCGGCGAAAATGGCACCGGAAAGGAAGTCGCCGCCCGGCTGATTCACTACTTAAGCCCCCACCGCGCCCAACCTTTTGTGGCAGTCAACTGCGCCGCCATCCCGGAAACCTTGTTGGAAAGCGAACTGTTCGGACACGAAAAAGGCGCTTTCACCGACGCCCGCGATACGCGAATCGGTAAATTCGAACTGGCGGCCAGCGGCACGCTGTTCCTGGACGAAATCGGTGACCTCAGCCTGGGAGGACAGTCGAAGCTGCTGCGGGCCCTCGAGGAAAAAGTCGTCGTCCGCGTGGGCGGCTCCAAACCGATCCCCACCAACACACGCATCATCGCCGCCACCAACCAAGACCTGGCCCAAATGGTCGCCGAAAAAAAGTTTCGGGAAGACCTCTATTTTCGACTGAACGTCGTGACCCTGGAACTGCCCCCGCTGCGCGATCGTGGCGACGATATCCTGCTGCTCGCAGAACATTTCGTAGCTGATTTTTGTCGCCAGGCCGGGCGCAAACCCTTTACGTTGACCGCCGCTGCCCGCAAACGACTGCGCGGACATGCCTGGCCCGGTAACATCCGCGAACTGCGGAACCTCGTCGAAAGAATCGTCTACCTGACAAATGGCGACAAGATCGACGCCGACCAACTGGAATTCATCATCTCGCCCCGCGCCAGCGCGGCCATGCAACTGCCAGATGACACCTCGCTAAATGACGCCACCATCGGGTTTCAGCAACAGTTTATTCGGCGAGCGATCGAGCGGAGCGGTGGTAACATGAGCGCCGCGGCTACCCGTCTCGGACTCCACCGCTCCAACCTCTACCGCAAAATGCGCCAACTCGGCATGGAAGACCATTGAACATCCAGGTTGGGGTACCGTTGGCCAACCAAATGCCCGCTGAGCCGCTGACCCAGCTTCTCCTCGCCGCCCTACCCCACCTCACATGCCCCCGCAATAACAGTCCAGCGACCCCCTCCCTTGCCTCGGCCCACGATCCGGCTAACATGATGCTTTTCAACAAACCACATGCCTGCGAATCGCCAATCCCAAGTTTCACCTGCGACACGCCGCCTCCCACACGCCAGCTGCGATAAGACACCCTCGCGACCACGCCTGCGACACAGGTCTTGCGAGTATCCAGCCCCCTTAGCTCAATTGGCAGAGCAACTGACTCTTAATCAGTAGGTTCTAGGTTCGAGTCCTAGAGGGGGCACTTCTAAACCATTAACTCTATTGGGCTTGTGGCAACCACCTGGGGCGGCCAGTGGGGCCAGAAAAATTCTGGTGCTA
>WVZU01000061.1:0-1462 GCA_011772275.1 Planctomycetales bacterium
TCACGGGGGCTATGTTGCCGAGGGGTATGTTGCCGGGGGGTATGTTGCCGAGGGGTGTGTTGCCGAGGGGTATGTTGGCGGCGACTGTGTTGCCGGGCGGATTGACGATCGCGGGCGTTTGCGGTTGCCGTGGCGGTTTGGCGGCTGTCGCGGCCACGTTGACCATTTGATTCTGGTGGTCGGTTTGTGAGCGAATCGCGTCGATTTCGGCATAGCCGGCTTGTAGTTGTTCATAGCGGCCCATGTCGTTCAGAAGATCTTTGGCTCGTCCTCGTTCGAGTGCCGAGGCGGCGTTGTCGACAGCCGCCTGGACGCGCATCCGCAAGCTGTGGAAATCCCACCTGGCGGGGGGCTCGGCAACCATCAACGACAGTTCGCCGTCCAGTTTTTCGATCTGGGACATCCGTCGTGTAGCCGGCCGGGTGGTGGAATAGAGCAGTCCGTTGTGTGGTGCCACGTCCGCCGCGGTGGAGTCGGCAGTCAGGGCGATATTTTGCTCGCTGCCTTGGTACGCGGCGGCAGGAATGGCGACGCTTTCCGGATCGGCCTGATCTGGAATTTGCCGTTCTGCGGCGGCAGGTTCGCTGTGCGTCGCACGGGCCAGGCTCGTCTCGCCCCGTTCGCCCCGTTCGCCCTGGGATTTTGACCAGCGATTGGCTGCGGGGGGCCTTTCGTCCGAATCGACATGTTCGGCCGTTGTGCCGGCGATGCCTTGGGGGACGACAAAGCGGCCGAACACCCAGCGAAACTCACCGCGTGGCGGCTCGATCTTGTACCAGGTTTCGGCCTTGCCATTGTCCGGGGTGACAAATCGTTTCTCCCCCACAATCTGCACCAGCTCGCCCGCCTCCAGCTTGACCTGCCGGACGTCGTGCACATCGCTGAACTTGCTGCCCACGTAAGCGATCACGTCCGGCTGCGCGACTTCTGCCAGGTTGTCCTCCAGGATGTTCAGCTGCCCGCCGGAGATCCACGAGTAGCTGTCTGCGGGCGGCCGAATGGCGTACCAACCGCCCGGATCGTGGCGGTAAACCTCCACTTCCGCGCCGCGCCGCAGCTTGTCGGTGGGATAGTAGTTCTTACCCGGGCCGCTGCGGACATAGACATCGTTGGCATTCAAATAGGCCTTGTAGGGGAATTGCTCGGCCCCACAGCAAACAGCACTCAACAGAACCCCGTGAAAGACGGCAAGGGCGCAAGCGGCGCGCATGGTGAACCTCCCGCGATGAATAAACGTCCTGAAGTGATTCCCGCATGACAAGGTAGAAGAGGCCGGGGGTGTATCGAAAATCGGCGGCTGGTTCAAGGGCAGTTGGCGGGGAGCGGCTGATGGCTGGGGGCTGATGGCTGGGGGGTGGGGGTGGGGTGGCAACGCGGGTACCGGTCTGCCGGGACTGCCGGACCAGCGTTCTGTTTGTTCTGGCCTGCCCACAACCGGTTTGGCCTTGCCGGGGCACTCTTG
>WVZU01000061.1:1492-4393 GCA_011772275.1 Planctomycetales bacterium
TACAACCCTGCCGTGATCGAGCCTCGTTGGCAGAAGACCTGGGAAGCGCAGGGCACGTTCGCGTCTCCCCGCTTGCCGCAGGGCGAAAAGCTGTACGCGCTGGACATGTTCCCCTATCCCAGCGGTGACGGGCTGCACGTGGGCCATCCGGAAGGATACACGGCCACCGACATTGTCGCTCGCTACGCCCGCATGTGTGGCAAATCGGTGTTGCACCCGATGGGTTTTGATGCTTTTGGCCTGCCGGCGGAAGAGCATGCCATCCGGACGAACACGCCGCCCCGCGTGCAGACGGAAAAGAACATCGAGAATTTCCGGCGGCAACTGAAGATGTTGGGCTTCAGCTACGACTGGGACCGAGAAATTTCCACAACGGACGTGGCCTACTTTCGCTGGACGCAGTGGATTTTTCTGCAGATGTATGACAGCTGGTTCGACCACGACCAGCAGAGGGGTCGGCCGATCGCCGAACTGCCGATTCCCGACGAGGTCCAGCAGGAGGGGGACGACGCGGTGCGGCGGTATCAGGACGACCACCGGCTGGCCTACCAATCCGATGCGCCGGTCAACTGGTGTCCCGCGTTGGGGACGGTATTGGCCAACGAGGAGGTGGTCGACGGCAAAAGCGAACGGGGCGGGCATCCGGTGGTCCGCAAGCCGCTGCGGCAGTGGATGTTGCGGATCACCGCCTACGCTCAACGGCTGGAGAGCGACCTGGAGGGGCTGGACTGGCCGGAGAGCATCAAGGCGCTGCAACGCAACTGGATTGGTCGCAGCACGGGCGCCGAGGTCGATTTTTATATCGGCGCTGGCGAAACCTACGACCCCTGGTGCCAGGCTCGCCGGTCGACTGGCTTTCCCCGCCAGCCGGACGAAGACTGCCTGCGTGTGTACACGACCCGTCCGGATACGCTGTTTGGCGCAACGTACATGGTGATCGCTCCTGAGCATCCGGCGGTCGAATCGTTAACCACGGCTGCCCAGGCGGCTGCCGTGAACGCCTATTGCGAGCAGGCCGCCCAGAAAAGCGATCTGGACCGTACCGATCTGGCCAAGGAGAAAACGGGTGTCTTTACCGGATCGTCTGCGATCAATCCGGTCAACGGCGAGTCAATTCCGATTTGGATTGCCGATTACGTGCTGATCAGTTACGGCACCGGAGCGATCATGGCCGTGCCGGCTCATGACCAGCGCGACTTTGAATTCGCTCAACAATTCGAGATCCCCATCCTGGCCGTCGTCGATCCGGGAGGCGACACGCCGGAGGCGACACGTGCGGACATCCTGGCGGCCACAGCGGTTTTTACGGCGGAGGGGACGGCTGTCCATTCCGGGGTCTACGATGGCCTGTCGACGGCCGAATTCAAGTCACGCATTACGGACGACCTGGCGGCCCAGGGCCTGGGTCGTGCGGCCGTCAATTACAAACTGCGCGATTGGCTCTTCAGCCGGCAAAGATTCTGGGGCGAACCGTTTCCCGTACTGCACGAACTGGATGCCGAGGGGCAACCCACGGGGCGAGTCCGCACCGTCCCGGAGGACCAGCTGCCGGTCGACTTGCCCGAGCTGGCGGACTTCAAGCCGCATGGACGCCCCGAACCGCCCCTGGACAAGGCCGCGGACGAATGGCTGTACCCCGTGCTGGACGGCGTTCGCTACAAGCGGGAAACGAACACCATGCCCCAATGGGCCGGTTCCTGCTGGTACTACCTCCGCTTCCTGGACCCTCATAACGCCAGCTGCCTCGTCGACCCCCAGGTCGAAGCCGCCTGGATGCCGGTCGACCTGTACATCGGCGGGGCCGAACATGCGGTGCTGCACCTGCTGTACGCCCGGTTCTGGCACAAGCTGCTGTACGACCGGGGCGTGGTCAGCACGCCCGAGCCGTTTCGGAAACTGGTCAACCAGGGCATGATCCTGGGCGAAGACGGCGAAAAGATGTCCAAGAGCCGCGGGAACGTGATCAATCCCGACAAGATCGTGACCGAATACGGCGCCGACACCCTGCGGCTGTACGAAATGTTCATGGGACCGCTGACCAAGTCGCCCAAGGCCTGGAGCACCCAGGGGGTCAACGGGGTCCGCGGGTTTCTGGACCGCGTCTGGCGGATGATCGTCGAGGAGGATGCCGAACAGCCGGTTGTCTGCGGCGCGGTGCAGGATGTTGCGCCGACCGAGCCGCAGAACCGTGTGCTGCACAAGACCATCCGAGCGGTCACGCACGACCTGGAGACATTAAGCTTCAATACGGCCATCGCTCGGATGATGGAATTCACCAATTTTTTTCTCAAAGAAGACGTGCGGCCCAAATCGGCCATGCAGCAACTGGTCCTGCTGCTGTCGCCGCTGGCCCCGCACCTTTGCGAAGAACTGTGGCAGGTGTTGGGGCACAGCGGTACGCTGGCCTATCATCCCTGGCCCAAGTACGACGAAAGCCTGATCGCGGAAGATACCGTCGAGATCCCCGTGCAGATCCAGGGCAGGTTGCGGGGCAAGATTGCCGTGCCCAGCGACGCGGACCGCGACGCAATGGAGACCGCCGCTCGGACCGACCCCAAGATCGCTCAGCTGCTGGCCGACCAGACGGTCGTCAAGGTGGTGGTCGTACCGGGTCGATTGGTAAACTTTGTCATGAAGGGTTCGTAGTTTCATCCGTTTTGCAGTTTCGGCGAGCTGGCAGGTGTTGCTTGACAACCGGCGGGAAAATGGGGGACACCCTGGCCGATTGCAGCGACCCCGTGTCGCGGCAGGGGATTTTTCAAGAGGAGGCCACAGCGGTACCTTGGGCCGCAAGCAAAACATGCGGATTTTGAACAGGAGCAAACAGAGTCAACGGAGGGCATGACCATGCTGTGTTCTCGCGGTTACCTTAAAGAGCACCCCGGCTGCTCAGGCCCGACC
>WVZU01000320.1 GCA_011772275.1 Planctomycetales bacterium
ATTGAGGTTCGCTTGCAAGCATCTGGTTGCAAGATTTTTATCAGCCGACCTGGACCGTGGGGGCCGTGCGGCCGCCAATTAGTGCAAGCTATTAAATTTTGGCTACTTAGGGCCACAGCCCCCTTCCAAACTGCTCGCTGGTCCGGTCCGCCGCGGCGGCTACAATGGGCATTTCGGGATGCTCGGCGGCTCCTCCCGGCCGCCGGTTCAGCGGCCGCAGCCTGCGGGATTTTATGTTAGTCAGTCCGGTATTTGTTCGCGAGTTGGTCACGGCACCTCGCCGTTCGAAGCATTTTGTGGCTCGAGCCACCTACGTTTCGGCGCTGTTGATGTTGACCGGGACGGCCTGGCTGGTTTTGGCCGGCAGCCAGACGATTCGCAACGTGGGCGATCTAGCTCGTTTCGGCACGATCCTCTTCCAGATTCTGGCCCCCTTGCAGCTAACGCTTTCTCTTTTTTTTGCCGCTTTATTCACCGCCAGCAGTGTGGCTCAAGAAAAAGACCGGCGGACGTTGATTTTGTTGTTGATGACGGACCTGTCGAACTTCGAACTGGTTGTGGGCAAGCTGATGGCCAGCATGCTGAACGTGCTGGTCTTGCTTCTTTCGGCGTTGCCGCTATTCATGGCTTTGGTCTTATTGGGAGGTGTGGAACCGTCGCAGGTCTTGGCGGTCTACGGCATCACGATTCTGGGTGTGCTGGCCGCCGGCAGCCTGGGATCGACGCTGGCGTTGTGGCGCGAGAAGACGTTTCAGACGTTGGCCTTGACGGTCCTGCTGCTGACCGCCTGGATCGCCACTTGGGAAGTGGTAGGTCGCCTGGCAGCGGAGGAAAAAATTTGGGGATTGGCCGCTGCGGACTGGTCGGTGGCTTGCAGTCCTTGGCGGGCGGTGTTGAGTGCCACGCGTCCCACGGCGACGGCCAGCCAGTTTCTACCGGGCGGTATCGCTCCGCACTGGCTGTTTGTTCCACTTGCCGTGGTGATGATCGTGCTGCTCAACACGGTGGCCGTCATCAAAGTCCGCCTCTGGAATCCATCCCGCGAGGTCCGTCGTCGGCAGCGGGCGCGGGGCGCGGGAGACGTTTCGGGGGAAATGGAAGCCCGCCCTGTCTCCCCGGCGGCCCGACCTGCGGGTCCGCATCGGCAGGTGTGGGACTATCCCGTCCTGTGGCGCGAGGTCCGCACCTGGGCCTACGGCCGCAAAACGCTGGCGATCCGGCTGGGCTACTTGTGTCTGGCCGGTTTGGCGTTGGCCGCTGCGGGCGGATTCGGGCCCCTGGTCGTGGTGAACCAGACGATCGTGGCCATTCCCTTGTTTTTGCTGAGCCTCTTCCTGGTGAACGCTCAGGCGGTAACGTCGGTCTGTACCGAGCGGGATGCCAAGACTTTGGACTTGTTGCTGGTCACCGATCTGTCCCCCGGGGAATTCGTCTTCGGCAAGTTGGGGGGTGTGTTTTACAACACCAAGGAAATGGTGCTTTTGCCCCTGCTGTTTTGCCTGGTGCTGTGGGGGCGGGGGGACATGTTGGGGGAAAACGTGTTCTACCTGGTGGTCGGTTTACTGGTGATGAACTTTTTCGTCGCCGTGCTGGGGGTCCACTGTGGCCTGGTGCATCCCAACAGTCGCGTGGCGGTAGCGACCAGCATGGGGACGGTATTTTTTCTCTTCGTGGGGATTGCCACCTGCATGCGGATCATGGTGGCTTTCAGCGGATCGTTCGGGTACCAACTGGCTCCCTTCCTGGCCTTCATGTTGGGAGGGGGGGTGGCCCTTTACGTATCGTTGGGGGCCCGCAACGCCTCGACGGCAATTTTTTGGGCCGCTTTTACCTGCCCCTTCCTCACCTTCTGGGCCATCACCAGCTTCCTGCAGCATTACACGCTGGGTCCGTTCCTCGTGGCCTCGGCCACGTACATTTTCACGACGCTGACCATGTTGGTCCCGGCCATCTCGGAGTTTGATGTGGCCAGTGGTCGAGCGACGGAGGGGTAAAACCGGGCAAAAGGGAGCAGGTGGTGTTGGTCGAACATCTTCTCTGGCTGGCGGCCATGGGATTGCTGATCCTGGTCTCCGGTTTTTTTTCCTCCAGCGAGGCGGCCCTCTTCCTGTTGAACCGCCGGCAGCGCCGCCAGCTGGCCCGCGGCAACCGCCCGCAGCGGGCCGCCGCCCATCTGCTGGAAGACCCCGATCGCCTGCTGACCGCCGTGTTGTTCTGGAACCTGGTCGTCAACGTCACCTATTTCGCCATGGCGTCGATCGCCAGTCTGCGGCTGGAGTCGGCAGGCCAGCGGCAGCAGGCGGGGGCCTTCGCCCTGGCGTCCCTGTTGACGATCATCGTGTTCGCCGAAATGCTGCCCAAGTCGGTCGCCGTGCTCCATCCGCGACGCCTGGCCAGCTGGCTGGCCATCCCGCTGGCAGCCGCGGTACGGGTGGTCGACCCTGTCCTTCCCGCCATCCGCTGGACGAATATCCTCTCCCTGCGGCTTTTCTGGCCCCACTTTACTCCGGAACCTTACCTGGAGGTCACCGATCTCGAGCGGGCGGTGCACGTATCGACGGCCGATGCCACCCTGTTGCAGCAGGAAAAGACGGTGCTACAGAACATCGTGTCGCTATCGACGATGCGCGTCGACGAATTGATGCGACCCCGCACGAAATTCCTCTCGTTCGCTCCGCCCGTCTCGCTGGACGATCTGGCAGGAAAATCCCCGCCCAGCGGCTACGTGCTGGTCACCGAACCGGACAGTGAGGAAATCGCCGGGGCGATCCCGGTCCACGAAGTGACCAGGGTTCCCAAGAAGAACCTGGATCAGTATGCCACACAGATCGTTTATGTTCCCTGGTGCACCACGGTGGCCCACGCCATGGAACAAATGCGGGAAAAGGACCGCCGCATCGCCGCCGTCGTCAATGAATTTGGTGAAACGATCGGCATCGTGACGTTTGAAGACATCCTGCACACGACGTTCACCCAAGATGCCAGTCGCAGTGAACGACTGCTGAAGCAGCAATCGATTCAAAGCGTCGGTAAGGGCCAGTGGCGGGTGACAGGCATGACAACGCTCAAACGCCTCCAGCGCTGGTTCCACGTCGACTTGCCAGCCTGCAAAAGCGTGACGGTGGCGGGACTGGTGCAGGAAACCCTGGGACGCCTGCCCGAACCGGGCGACCGCTGCGTCTGCGGCCGATTCCACTTTTACGTGCTGGAAATCCCCGAACGGGGCCAGATGGTCTTGCAGCTGACCTTGCAGGGCGAGCCCGAGGACTTGGCATGATCTGGTTGAGTATCCTCCTGTGCCTGGTGGGGCTGGCGTTGAGCGCTTTTTTCAGCGGCAGTGAAACCGGATTCTATCGCGTTCCCCGCGTCCGCCTGCAGATCGAAGCCCACGAGGGAAACCGGTTATCGCGAGCCCTCTTGTGGCTGACCAATCACCCCTCGGTTTTCGTGGCGACCAGCCTGGTCGGCAACAACGTCGCGAACTACCTGACGTCCCTGGCCATCGTGATGGCGGTCGGATATGTGTATGCCGGCAGCGGCGTGACCGCCGAAATGCTGGCACCCATCGTCTTGGCGCCCCTCCTGTTCGTGTACGGCGAACTGTTGCCCAAAAACATCTTTTTTTACCGGCCTCACGGGTTGCTGCGGGCCTGTGGGCCCCTCTTCCTGTTGTGCGTGCTGTTGTTCGTCCCCGTCAGCATCCTCCTGTGGACCGCCAGCTGGCTGCTGGAACAGCTGGCAGGTCAGTCGCCACAAAAGCTGCATGGCCAGCTGGCTCGAAAGGAACTCAAGCGGGTCCTGGAGGAAGGCCAAGAGGCTGGCATTTTGTGGCCCAGCCAGCGGGCCCTGGCCCAGGGAATCTTTGCCCTGGCCGACCAGCCCGTGGAGGCCTTTGCGACCACGCTGGCCGAGGTCCCCGCAGTCAGCGAAAAAGCCTCCTCGGCCGAAGTCCTCCAGGTCGCCAGGCAAAATCAGGTCTCGGCCCTCCCCGTCCACCGACCCGGCGCAGAAGGCAACTTTATCGGATATCTCAAAGTGGCCGATGTCTACCTGGGCGAGACGTCGCCCCGCCAGCGAATCCGGCCCCTGGTCGAAATTCCCCAGCAGGCGACGCACCTGGCGGCCCTGATGACCCTCCAAAGCGCCAACCAATGGCTGGCTCGCCTGGTCAACCAGGCCGGCAAAACGGTCGCGATCGTTACCGTCGACCAGCTGTACGAGCCACTATTTCGAGCGGATGGGTAGCGGCCAGCGGGGTGGGGGATCCGGGACGTGAAATCCCGTCGCCGGTGCTTCGGCAGAAGTTCGAGGATATCGCCCGTGGCGCTGCAAGCAACATGGTCTAACGTGCCATCTGCGACTCGCAGGTCACCGCTGGGCCAGCCCCGCATGGCACAAGGATCAACGGAGAGCGACGGTTAAGACTGCGATGAAATGTACTCTTTACCCCCACTCTTAACCGAACATTCTTAACCGATCACTCTTAACCGAACACCCTTAACCGAACACCCTTCACCGAATACCCTTCAACTGTGTCGACACCTGGCCATCGCGTGCCGCCGCTTCGCGGCCTGGCAGCAATCCCAATCCCTTCCCGGCAACCGACGTCGTGAGGCTCTTGCCCATCACCGCTTTGCGGTTGTCGACCTGAAAAGAGACGTTCAGGGCGAAGGCTCTCCCGCGAGTTTCCCGGAAGAACTCTTTCTCCAGAGCTTCCCAGGCCCTAGAGGTGATAACCCAGCGACTTGATCACGCTCAGCATCTCTTCATAGGTAATGAATCGCCGCCGGTGGACCAGCTTGTACTGGTCGATCGCCCGCGCCAGCTCTTGGGCTTCAGGCGACAGGTCTTCGTGGCTGTTGCAAAACTGGCGACGCTCGCGCAAAGGTACATCAAAACCGGGGGCATAGCTGCGGCGGTCCACAAAATTCGTTTCCGAGGTGGAATCGGCCGGGCAAGTGAATTGGGATTCCGACATGGACGGGCTCCTGGTTAACGGACATGATCAGCTGCTCAGCGGCAGCATGACTTCCTCAAAACGCTATGTCGCGAAAAAGCAGACGTCAAACCGCACGTACCGCTGGTACGGGTTGTGCCAGCTGTGCGGCGTTGGGAAGCAGCCAGCGGGGGGAGGGGGAGAGGGGGNNGGGGGTGGGGAGGATTGGCACGTTGAAACAGGCGGGCCGCGCCTCTACATTGTGGCGGGGTAACCAGCCCCCAGGGGCTCGGGACGCAGAACCAGGGGACGCAGAACCAGGTGTCCCCGGTCGGACCGGGCGGAGGAACCACGAGTCGGGCGGGACATCTGGGGGCGTGTCGAGCTGGTTCTCCCGCCGGGGCGGCCGGAGGGAGGGGCAGCCGCCTCGATCAGAAAAAACCGCGGATCTTCACAATAAAACGGGACATGCTCTGATGCCTGCCGAGTTGGACCCGCTGCTTGCCCGCTACCAGCTTGCTCAGCAGATTGCCGTCAAAGCGGGGCAACTTACCTTGCGTTACTTTCGGGACGGGGAGTTTGAGGTCGAACGAAAATTGGATGGCTCGCCTGTGACCGTGGCGGATCGCAGCGCCGAAGAATTGCTCAGGCGCCACATCACCGAACAGTTTGCGGACGACCGCATCGTGGGCGAGGAGTGGCCTGAAAAGGCTGGCAGCAGCGGCTATTGCTGGGTGCTCGATCCGATTGATGGCACCCATTCCTTCGTCTCCGGCGTGCCGCTCTACAGCACCCTGATCGGCATTACCTGTGCGGGGGTGCCGCAAGTCGGCGTGATCAACATCCCAGCTCTGCACGAAATGGTCCACGCGGCCACTGGCCATGGCGCCTGGTATTTGCGGGGCGATCACCCCCCCTGCCCGGCTCGCGTCTCCGACACTCGGCAACTGTCCGAGGGACTGTTCTGCACCTCCGAGGTGAAAACTTTCACCCAACGGCAACGTTTACACGTTTACCAACGGCTGGAAGAACGCAGCCGGCTGACACGCACCTGGGGCGACGGCTACGGCTACCTGCTGGTTGCTACGGGCCGTGCCGAACTGATGGTAGATCCCGAATTGCAGGTCTGGGATGCAGCGGCCTTGCAACCGGTATTGCAGGAGGCGGGCGGCACCTTCACGGACTGGGAGGGGCGGGCGACAATCGAGTCGGGCGAAGGGATCGCCACCAACGGGCACGTCCTGGACGAAGTTCTGGCCATCACGCGTGGCCAGTAGGCGGGTCGGCCATTTGAAAACGCAACCCCCACAATCCCCACCGGCCCCTCCCGTCCGACCGGAATGGGGTGACTTGCGGTGATGGTGGTGCCACCTGATTTTTGATAACACTTTAGCCGAATGGTAGCTGAAGTCGTGAGACTTCAGTCGCCGGCCTTGTTACCCCCTGGACGATCCGAATTCTCACGAATTCGGCTACATCAGGCCGCGCCGCCAGTCGGCTGAAGTGTTACGATTTTTGTTCTTGATCTGTAACACGTTAGCCGCTTGCAGCAAATGGTTGTCGGCGTACCCCGTGCCTTTCCGGTTT
>WVZU01000170.1 GCA_011772275.1 Planctomycetales bacterium
TTTGGGCGCGGCGACGGGGGACAACTGAATTTTGACCTTGGGACTCGATTTGGGGGGGGGAGAGTGGACAGCTAACTTTGATGAGACTGGGGGAGTGCGCGAGGTGGTGGGTGCTGGGGGACAACTGACTTTTGACCGGACTTTTGACCGGAGTGCGGGCTTTGGGGGGGGCAGAGGAGACAGCTGACTTTGGCGGTACTGGGGACGTGCGTGTAGTGGGGACGGAGGGGGTCGGGAGTCTTTTTCGCCACCAGTCCCGATATCCATCGATGGAGGGTATTTCATTGGCGAAAAAGACTCCCGACCCCGTGTAACGCGTCCCCGACATCATTGATTTTCTCGCCGCCCGGATCGCGGCGACGGGGGGCGGCGACCGGGGACAAATGATTTATGCGGATTTATGCGGGGGACGGCGGTGGAAGCAGAGGGGCCGCTCAGCCCACGTCGGAAGGCCCGCCGAAGAGGACCGGGCCGGGACGCTGGGTGCCGGTCCGCAGCGGTCCGGCCACGGCCGCCGCTTCCCGCCGGCCAACCTGGTCGGGTGAAGCCAGGTCCGGCGGCACCGGATCGTGGGCGTGATCTTCCTGGTAAAAGTGCAAGGTTTGTGTGGGAAACGCGAACTGAACACCCAGCCGCTGAGCCAGCCGCAGGATGTCGCAAAACAAGCGATGCTTTTCACGAAGCTCGATGGCCCAATCCGGACATTCCATAAAGCAGTACAGCAGCACGTCCAGTGAGCTGGCGCCAAACCCGTTGAAATAGACGTGGTAATAGTCTTTGCGGGTATAGGGGTGACGGCGAATCAGTTCGCGCACCCCTTCGCAAAACGCGTCTACCTGTTCCGGCGTCGTATCGTATTGCAAGCCCAGCGTCGTTTTGACACGGCGGTATCGTCGAGCTCCCATGTTGTCGACCACCGCAGCGGTCAGCAGGCTGTTGGGCAGCGTGATCAGGGAGTTGTAGAAGGTGCGGATCCGCGTGCTGCGAAAGCCCACGTTTTCTACGGTGCCTTCCGTATTGTTGGTGATAATCCAGTCTCCCACTTCGAACGGCCTGTCGACCAGCACAGTAAACGAACCAAAGAGGTTGGAGACCGCGTCCTTGGAGGCCAGAGCCAGCGCCATGCCGCCAATTCCCAATCCACCCACCAGGCCGGCGATCGGCAGGCTGAACGCCTGAGCCGTGGTCAGCAACCCCACGCAGACCACAAAAACTTTAAGGGACTTGCTGATCATCTGCACCAGCAAGTCATCAAATCTTGTTGTCGATTTCTCTGCTTTGCGAGCCAGGTAGGCGGTCAGCAGGTCGATCAGCCGAAACGCCGTCCAGACCGCAGCCACCACGGTGAACAGTTTCAGAGCGACCAGAAGGATTGTCAGGGCAAAAGCTGGCAGGCCGATCAGCTTGGTGCCAAAGTACCAGACGCAGGCCTGCGACAGCAGGCCGACCGGTTTCCAAAGCCCGCGTTCGGCGGGTAGCTGTTCCCCGTTGCGGAAAATCTTCATCCAGGCCGCGGTGAGACGTCCCAGCACAAATCGGACGATGATGTCGACGGCAAAGCCGACCAACACCAGGGTCAGCAGGCAGATCCACTGGTAGTCGGCCAGCAGGAAGCGGGTTTGCCGCAGGTGGGGGGGGAAGCGCTGTTCCAGCCACAGCGGTGAGAACAGCTCTGGCCGCACGGCGGTCACACCCGCCAGCACCGGGCGCTGCCGCCAGCGATTCCACAACGGGTCGATCGCGTTGACCGTCTCGGACGTAAACCGCCACAGTCCCGCCTGGTCGCGGTCGATCACGATGCGGGCCGCATCATCCTGGTCTGCCCCCTTCAGCTCAATGGCATACTCGCTCAAACGAAATTCATCCGCGTCCGGATCGTTTGAGACATCCTCATATTGCACGTACCACATGCGGTCCAGGAGGCCTTTGAGCTTCATGGCGTAGGTGTCGCCGGCCGCAGTGCGCACGTCGGGGGGCAGTTGCGAAAGATCCAGGCAGGCGATGGCATCGCTTCGATCCGCGCCGTTCTTGTAGGCGCCCAGGAAGGTGATGAGCGTGGCGCGTGGCGAGCGGCATTTTTCCAGCAGCCCGCGATGGATCTGCGGTTCTCCCGTCGTGGCCGCCGGCTGTGCGGTTTCCCCATGAGACTCGTCGGCCAAACTGTGACTGCTCGTCAGCTCAGGCAGCTGGCATAGGGCCAGCAAGACCAGCAGCCGAGCTGTCATGGGGAGCCTGTTGCCTAAACCGCTCATCGCCTTCCTCCTTGCCTTCACCAGGAAATGGGGCAAGAGTGTGGCAAACTTCGGTCGGGAGGGAAAGGCCAAAGTGGATTGTTCAAGCCCCCCATCCGGGCCCATTTCGGCCGGTGGAAAGGCTACGAACGTCCGACAGCAGTCGGTGCTCACCCGTGGCGGCGGCTGCAGTCGGCCCCGCGCGCCACACCGGCCAAAGCACACCCTGCAGCATTCACCGCTCTGTAGTCGGCCGCCCGTATCCGGCAGCCCGTATCAAGCGATCCAGCCGCCGCCCAGGACACGATCGCGGTCGTAGCAGACGGCCGCCTGGCCCGGTGCGACACCATAGCAGGGCTGGTCAAACGTGACGCGCATGCGATCGTCCGGCAGCCGTTCCACCGTCGCGGGTGTGGCCCCACTGTTGTAGCGGATCTGGACGCGGCAACGCAGCGGAGCGGAAGGGGGATCGACCAGCCAGTTCACCCCCGCGGCCGTCAGTTGCGGACATGCAAGTTCTTCCTTGCTGCCGATGACCACGCGGCGTGTCTCCGGTTCGATCCGGACCACAAAACGCGCTTCGCCCAGGGCCACACCCAGTCCTTTGCGCTGCCCGATGGTAAACCGTTCGATCCCATGGTGTTGGCCGACGACCTTACCGCTGGTGGTCACGATTTCCCCAGACCGGTCGTCTCCGCCGC
>WVZU01000372.1:0-2423 GCA_011772275.1 Planctomycetales bacterium
GCGGGGGGCGGGGGGGGGGCGTCCCCGGCTTTTTCTGTGCTGGCCGAGCGGTTGAGAACGAGATGGCTCATCCAGCAAACGCCAGCCGGGCTACCGACCCGCAGCGGGGGTGGCGGGATAGGCCCGATCCAGCAATTCCATCGTGTGCATGACGGGGATGTTCTGCGGCCTTTTGGCCAGATGAGCCCGCACCTGGATCAGGCAGCCGATGTTGCCGGTCACCACCAGGTCGGCCTGGGTGGTCGCGATGGCCTCTGCCTTGCGGCGTCCCAGCTCGCTGGCCGCCCCAGGCTGCTCGATGTTGTAAGTCCCCGCCGATCCGCAGCACAAGTGACCCTCGGGAATTTCCAGCAACTGCACATTTTCGATATTGCGGATTAGTTGCCGCGGCGGATCCATCACATGCTGAGCGTGGGCGAGGTGGCATGCATCGTGGTAGGCCACCTGCAGGGGCTGGTCCAGCGACCCGTGGGTGACGGTCCCCAGGTCGACCAGAAACTTGCTGACATCCACCACCCGTTGGGCGAACCGCTGGCCTTCGGCGGCATTCTCTTCGCCGGCCAGCCACAGCCCGTATTCCTGCATCCCCGATCCGCAGCCGGCGGCGTTGGTGACCACGGCATCGACATCGGCTGGAAACGCCGCCAGGTTTTGGTTGGCACATTTTTTGGCGGCTGCCAGCGCGCCGGTGTGAGCCGCCAGGGCGCCGCAGCATGTTTGCCGCTGCGGGATCACCACTTCCACGCCGTTGCGGGCCAGCACCCGCAAGGTTGCCTGGTTAATACTGGGGGCGAGGACTTGTTGAGCGCATCCGGCCAGCAGGGCCACGCGGGCTCGCCGCGCACCTTCCGCCGCATAAACTTCCGGCAGCCGCGAGTCGGCCGGCAATCGATCTGGCAGCAAGTCCAGCATTCCCCGCAAGCGGCCTGGCAGCCACCTGCGAAACGGTCGTCCACAGGCACCGGCTCGCAACGCCCATCGAAAGCGGCCGGGGTAGGGCAGGGTGGCCAGCAGGATGCGGCGAAAAAATCGATCTGCCATCGAGCGCCGCCGCTGCGGTTCGGCCAATCCCCGGAAGGATGTCAGCAATTGGCCGTATTTCACCCCGGACGGACAGGCGGGCACGCAGCCGACGCAGCCCAGGCAGCGGTCGATGTAGGGCATCGCCTGATCGATCTTCAGTTTTCCCTCCAGCACCTCCTTCATCAGGAAGATCCGTCCCCGCGGCGAATCCATTTCTTCACCCAGCAGATGGTAGGTGGGGCAGGCGGGCAGACAGAATCCGCAATGGACACAGGCTTCGACGGCCGAGGCCATGGCTGTGCCGTTGGGACCGGCTTGATCGAACCGAATCTGGTGCTGCATCTATCTTTGAAACTTTCCGGCCGGGTCAAAAACGCTCACCAACCGCTCAGCAAACGCATTCCTCCCGCCATGGTTCAGGTAGACCGCAGGTCCGTCACCTTGCACCAGCAGTCCCCGGCTGCCGATTTCGCGGATCCAGCCTTCCAGCTGGCTGAATTCCAGCGTGTGCGGCCAGCCGATCCAGGCGAGACTTCCTCCCACGCTGTAGCGTCGCGGCACCTGCCGGTCCAGGGGGGCCAGCCGCTGTTCCAGCCACAAGATTTGCTCGGCCGTCACCGGGACCTTGACCAGCCGGCAATCGTGCGGGAGCCAGGCAAATTCCGCGACGTCGCGCCACAGGGGCAGGTCGTCGTCGGGTTGTTGCAGTTGCGCAGCCTGCGGTAGCATCTTCTGCAAACGTTCGACCCGCCCGCGCAGTGCGTCGCGCATCCCGCTGATCCGGACCGTGACCCGGCCCGGCGGCTCGAGTTCCAGGCAGTCCAGCTCTTCGCGGGAAACGGCCAACCTGCAGACCAGGGCCAGGGCGTCTTCCAGTTTGGGCAGATCGATGATGGCCGTTCGGGAGGCCTGGCGAGCGGGAAAGACCTTGAAGGTCAGTTCGACCAAGACCCCCAAGCGTCCCAGGCTGCCGACCATCAGTTTGGGGGTATCAAATCCAGCCGCATTTTTGACAACCTTACCGCCCCCGCGGACCAGTTCCGCTGCGCCGTTGACAAAACGCACGCCGATCAAAAAATCACGCACACCGCCGTAGCGAAAGCGTCCTGCTCCGGACAGGCCTGCGGCGACGGTCCCGCCCAGCGTGGCGCCCGCCTCGACCCAGGGTGGATCGAAGGGCAGATACTGGCGATGGGCGGCCAGCATGTGTCGCACCTCGGCCACGCTCGTCCCCGCCAGCGCCGTGAACGTGTATTCGGTCGGTTCGTACTGCAAGACGCCCTGCAGCGATTTCAGCGACAGGTTGGCGGCGGCGGACAGCGCCGACTTGGTACACCCGCCCGACACGGCAATCCGTTCCTGGCGGCGGACCGCTTCCGGCACATCTTCAATGCAGTCAA
>WVZU01000372.1:2434-10423 GCA_011772275.1 Planctomycetales bacterium
ACGCCTTGCTTTTCCAGGGGGTGGTATCCGCTTGTGGCCAGTGCGGGGGCGTCGGCGCTGGCCAGCATTTTGCCTGGGTTGGCCAACCGCTGCGGGTCCACGGCGTCGCGAACGCGGTACATGAACTGCATGTCGGTCGGGTTGTACATTTCTTTCAAATACGCTCGTTTTTCCAGCCCCACGCCGTGTTCCCCTGTAATGGATCCGCCCAGCTGGATGCAGAGTCGCAGGATTTCGCCCAGGCAGGCCTCGGCTTTTTCCAGCGCCCCTTGCTGGCGGCCGTCGAAGAGGATCAGTGGATGTAAATTTCCGTCCCCCGCATGAAAAACGTTGGCGATCCGGCAATCGTGCCGCCGTCCGATCTGTTCAATTTGTTCGAGGGCATTGCCCAGTTGCGACCGCGGTACGACCCCATCTTGCACAATGAAATCGGGGCTCAACCGCCCCACGGCCGAAAAAGCGCTTTTCCTTCCTTTCCAGATCGTCATCCGTTCGGCCTCGTCTTGCGCGATCTGAATATGAAAAGCCCCGGTTTCCCGGATGACCTCCAGCAGCCTTTGTTCTTCGCAAGCCACTTCTTCCTGCGGCCCTTCCAGTTCCACAATCAGCACCGCCCGGGCCGCTGGCGGATACGCAACCCCCACCGCCGCTTGCGCCGCGTCCATCGCCAGGCGGTCCATGATCTCCATCGCTCCGGGCAACAGCCCGGAGGCGACCACGCGGGCCACCGCGTGACCGGCCCCGGCCAGCGAATCGTAAGCGGCGATCAGCGTGCGAAACATTTCTGGCGCCGGCAGCAGGCGTACCGTGATCTGCAACGCAATCCCAAACAGGCCCTCAGAGCCGACAAACATCCCGGTCAAGTCGGGACCGACCGTTTCCAGGCTGTCCCCGCCCAGTTCCACCACCACCCCGTCCGGCAAGACAGCCTTGATCCCCAGCACGTGATTGGCCGTCATCCCGTACTTCAGACAATGCGCGCCGCCGGAGTTAAACGCCACGTTGCCGCCGATCGTGCAGACCGGCCCGCTGGAGGGATCGGGTGCGTAGTACAGCCCGTCGCCAGCGGCATGCTGACTGATCTGCTGGTTAATCACTCCCGGCTGGACCACCGCCAGCCGCAAACGCGGTTCGTACCGCAGAATGCGGTTCAGCCGATTCAAGGCGATCACCAACCCGTGCTCAACCGGCACCGACCCGCCGCTGAGACTGGTACCGCTGCCCCGCGCCATGAACGGCACGTCATGCTGGCTACACAACCGCACCGTCGCCACCACCTCGTCTTCATCCACCGGCAGGACCACACCCGCTGGCTTCACGCGAAAAGCGGTCAGTCCATCCGACTCGTAAGGCACCAGTTCGGCCGGCCCCCGCAGCAACCGGTCTGGCGGATAGATGTCACTCAGCGATCGAAAGAAATCCCTGCGGTCCATGGGGGGTTAGGGGCTAGGGGCTAGGGGTTAGGGGGGAACGGCAGAGAGAAGAGTGCAGACGGGTTGTTGGCTTGTGAGGGGATCGTTGCGTTGTCTGCCATGGTACGTGCGGGTCCGTTTTTTTTACTGGCCGGCTTGGCTCCAGCGCTGGTTGGCGGCGGCGATGGAGGCGCCGTGGTCGAACAGGTATCCTTCCTCGGCCAACAGTTGTTCCAGTGCCCCCAGCAGGAGGAGGACGTTTTTGGATCGAGCGGCGTGGCCCATGAGGCCGATCCGCCAGACTTTTCCCTGAAAATCTCCCAGGCCACCGCCGATCTCAATGCCAAATTCCTCCAGCAGTCGGCGCCGCAGTCTGGCGTCGTGGATACCGTCGGGCACGCGGACCGCGTTCAGCTGCGGCAACCGGCATTCTGGCTCAGCGGTGTAGGGGATGTTTAGTGCGTCGAGTCCGGCGGCCAGCGCTTCGTGATGCAATTTGTGGCGGGCAAAGCATTCGTCCAGACCTTCTTCCAAGACCAGCCGGAGTGCTTCGTGCAGGGCATAGGTCATGTTGATGGGGGCCGTGTGGTGGTAGACGCGGTCTTCGCCCCAGTAGGAGGCCAGGAGGGAAACATCCAAGTACCAGCTGTGGACTTTTGTCTTGCGATTCATGATGGTCTTCACGGCGCGGGCGCTGAAAGACACGGGTGCCAAGCCCGGCGGGCAGCTCAAACACTTTTGCGTACCCGCATATACGGCATCGATATTCCAGCGATCGACTTCGACCGGGATGCCGCCCAGCGCCGTCACGGCGTCGACCAGCAGCATGGCTCCGGCATCGTGTACCAGCTGCGAAATCTCTTCGATCGGTTGCCAGGCCCCGGTAGAAGTTTCGGCCAAGACGAGGGCCACAACCTTAGGTTGGGCGCTTGCCAGTGCGTCTTTAAAATCGTCTGCCGCAAACACCTCGCCCCAAGGCCGCTTGACACACGTCACCTCCGCGCCGGCGCGTCGCGCCATTTCGGCCAGCCGGCCGCCGAACACGCCGTTCACACCCACCACCACCGCATCCCCCGGTTCGACCAGGTTCATCACCGTCGCTTCCTGGCCTGCCGAACCGGTGCCGCTGACGGCGAATGTCAATTCGTTTTGAGTGCGAAATACCTGGCGCAGCATCCCTTGCATCTGGTCCATGAGCTGCAGGTAGTAGGGATCGAGGTGCCCCACCGTTGGGCGGGCCAGCGCGGCGAGCACGCGGGGATGAACATCGCTGGGCCCCGGCCCCATCAGGATCCGGAGTGGCGGATTCACGCCTGCGGGAATGGAGGACATGGTGGTACCTGCCTTTGAGTTTGTCGGTCCGGCTGCCGGCGGTCAGGGCCTGATGACTTTCGTGGGTGACGGGTCTCGTGACGCGGGATGGGGCGATGGGGGGAAAAGACGGGAGGGCAGGAATCGAGCATGGGGAATGTTTGTTGTCCCGGACTTCCTGATGGGGCCGCTTGCCATCTGCCTTTTATTCCACACCCCGCATGGCTCGCTTGCTGACTCCATCCGTCAAGCGAACCTTGCGGCACTTTGTTAGATCAAATCGGCACTCCCATCCCAGGCCACAAAGGCCTCGATGGCCTGGTATTCGGCCAGGCCCAGTTTGTCGTACAGTTCGGCCGTATTGGCATTTCGCTGTTCGGCCCGTTGCCAGAATTCTCTCACATCCGGCCCGGGAAAGAGGGCTCGATCCTTCTGCGATTCGTGCTTGAAAATGGCCGTTCGTTTGCGTCGCACCTCGTCCGGGCTGAGCGGCACGGCCATATCGATAAGCTCGGGTCCCCATTCCTGCCAGGCGCCGCGGTACAGCCACAGCTGGCAGTCGGCATACCAGGGCTTGGATTCCACGTGCTGGCAGCCTTTCAACACGGCGCTGAGGCACATCCGATGGGTTCCGTGGGGGTCGGAGAGATCACCGGCCACATAAATCTGATGTGGCTGAATCTGGTTCAAAAGGTCCACGACGATTTGGACATCTTCCTGCCCGATCGGTTTCTTTTTGACGCGTCCCGTTTCGTAGAATGGCATGTCCAGAAAATGACAGTTTTCCTCCGGCACACCGCAACAGCGTGCCGCCGCCCGTGCCTCCCCTCGGCGAATCAGGGCTTTGATCGTCTGGACCTCGTCGCTGTCGACTTGCCCAGGCTGTTTCTTGCGCAGAAATTCATCGATGTGCCTGTCCAGTTCATCGGTCCGTTGGGGGTCGATATCAAATGTGCGGTTGTATTCGGTGACGAATTCCGAGAAGCGGCTGGCGTCGTCATCAAACACTGCGATGTTACCCGAGGTCTGGTAGGCGACATGCACTTCGTGTCCGTGATCGGCCAGCCGGCTGAGCGTGCCGCCCATGGAGATCACGTCGTCGTCGGGATGGGGCGAAAAGACCAGCACGCGTTTGGGAAAAATTGCGTCTTCCGGGCGCGGGCGATCGCCAGGTTGCTTGGCCGATTCCGGTTTGCCGCCCGGCCAGCCCGTGATGGTGTTCTGCAGATGCCGAAAGACGCGGAGGTTCAGTTCGTAAGCCGGCCCGCGGTCCGCGACCAGGTCTTGCAGGCCTTCCTCGTTATAGTCGCCGGCCGTCAGCTTCAGGATGGGCTTCTGCAGTCGGCGGGCGAGCCAGATGACGGCTTTGCGGATGTCGGCTTCCTGCCACGGGACGGTACCCAGCAGCCAGGGGCTGGCACAGCGGGTCAAATCGGCGGCGGCTGCGGTATCGAGCACGACTTGGGCGTTGGGATGTTCCTGCAGGAAGCTGGCCGCCACCGTCGGACTGACCTCGCCTTCCACCGCTTCACGAATCACGGGCGCCTTGTGTTCGCCGAATGCCATCAAAAGCACCCGCCGCGCGTCCAGGATCGTGCCGACGCCCATCGTAATCGCGCGGCGAGGCACGTTTTCTTCCCCAAAGAAATCGCTGGCCGCGTCCATGCGGGTCACGTTGTCCAGGGTAATGAGTCGCGTGCGGCTAAAGCGGCTCGATCCCGGCTCGTTAAATCCAATATGCCCGGTGCGTCCAATACCCAACAGCTGGATATCGATGCCGCCCGCCTCCCGGATCTTCTGTTCGTAAGTGCGACAAAATTCCGCCACGTCCTCGCTGGCGATTGTCCCATCAGGAATGTGGATGTTTTCCGCCGGGATGTCCACGTGATCAAACAGGTGCTCGTGCATAAACCGCACATAGCTTTGCAGTTCGTGCGGCTGCATCGGGTAGTATTCGTCCAGGTTAAAAGAGACGACCCCCGCCAGGCTGAGCCCCTCCTCCCTGTGCAGCCTCACCAGCTGCTGGTACACACCGACCGGCGTGCTACCGGTAGCCAGTCCCAGGACGCACGGTTTTCCCTCCGCCGCCCGCGCTCGGATCGTTTCCGCAATCTCTGCCGCGACCCACTGGCTGGTATCCCGCGCCTGCGAAAAGACTCGACAGGGGATGCGTTCCACGTATTCCTGATTCATCATGGCCTGTCTGCTCTTTTTTTCTTTTTTTTCCCAGAAGCCCGCTCCAGCAGCTCCCCTGAGCCGGTCTGCGGGTCGCATGGACGACGCTCCCTGGCGCCCTGGCCTCCCGTGGGGCCGCGGACCGCGAACAGCCCGGGGCACCGGACACATTTTTCACCTGCACCTGCAGAATAACCGATTTCGTCCGACCACGCAGCCGGGCAGGGCAGCCGGAAAATGGGAAAAGCCTGCTTGCCGCAAGCTGCCCCTGGGTGTCCGTTCGCAGCGTCCCTGCCGACGCCTTGATGCTGAACCTCTTTACGCGCACGATAATGAAGCCAGAAGACCGAATGGGGGGATAACCGCAGAGGCTTCGACGATGAGCGGGCAGGACGGGCAGGTGGGGGTCGAACGGTTGGCAGAGGGCGTGGTCCGCGCCCTGGCCGATTTTCGCCCCGATCCCGGCTCGTCGCTGGCAGAACCGATCCAGCGGGCGCTCTACCTGGCCAGGCAGCTGCAGCAGCGGGCCTCGCAGCTACAGACCCCCCAGGAACGCCGGCAGCAGGCAGAATTTGACCGCTTGATCCAGAGCCCTCACGACAAGGATACGCTGGTCCAGCTGACCGACCAGGCCTTCCGCTCCCAGCTGCCGCCGCGGGCAGTGGATCAATTGATTCACATTTTGGACGTGCAGGGCATACCCCGCTTCTTCAGCCCCCTGGACCGCACGCTGCTGAAAGGTTTTCAGTCTTTTGGCAGCTACCTTCCCGGCGTCGCAGTGCCGCTGGTCAAGGAGAAAATGCAGCACGAGACGGCCAACGTGATTTTGCCTGCCGAGCGAGAGATGCTGACCACCCACCTGGAAGCTCGTCGAGCCGAAGGTGTGCGGATGAATGTCAACTACTTGGGCGAGGCCTTATTGGGCGAGCGGGCGGCGGAAGATCGTTTGAACCTCTATCTTCAAGCCTTGCAGTTGCCGGAAATCGAAGTCATCTCGGTCAAGATTTCCACCATCTATTCCCAGATCCAGCCGCTGGCTCGCCAACACACGCTCAACACGCTCTGCAACCGCCTGGAATTACTCTACCGCGCCGCGGCCAAGGCGCATTTTCAGCGGCGGGACGGCAGCCGCGTGCCCAAGTTTGTATACCTGGACATGGAAGAGTACCGGGACATGGCCATCACGGCAGAGGCCTTTATGCAGACGCTGGACCGCCCGGGCCTGAAGGAAATCTCTGCCGGTATCGCTCTGCAGGCCTACGTCCCCGACTCGTATCGCACCCAACGCCGGCTGTACGAGTGGGCTTGCGACCGCGTCGCGCGGGGCGGAGCCCCGATCACGGTCCGCGTTGTGAAGGGTGCCAACATCGAGATGGAGCGGGTCGACGCTTCGCTGCACGGCTGGCCGCAGGCCCCGTACAAGACCAAACTGGAGACGGACGCCAACTACAAGCGGATGCTGATCGAGGGCATGCAGCCGCACAATCTGGCCGCCGCGCGCCTGGGCATTGCCTCGCACAACCTGTTCGACCTCTCCTACGGACTCATCCTGGCCTCGGCCCAAAACGCCTGGCAGAACGTCCAGTTCGAAATGCTGGAGGGGATGGCCAATCACCAGCGCCGCGCGTTGTTTGAACTGTACAAGAATCTGCTGCTGTACGCGCCCGCCTGCAAGAAAGACGATTTCATCTACGCCATCGGCTACCTGGTCCGTCGCCTGGACGAAAACACCGGCCCGGCCAATTTTCTGCGACATGCTTTCCGGCTGGCCGTCGACAGCCCGGAATGGAAGCAGTTGGAGGAGAGCTTTCTGAAATCGTTTGAGGCGATTGCCACGCTGAGCGACGCACCGCGCCGCGGGCAGAACCGTCTGTTGCCGCCCGCGACGCGGCCCATTGCGACCGTCGCAGACGCCCCGTTTGCCAACGAACCGGATACCGACTTCTCGCTGCAAGAAAACGTCCAGTGGGCTCAGCAACTGATCCAGCGGTGGCAGCCCCGGTGCGGGCCGCAGGCCGCCGAAGTTCCCCTGGTCATCGACGGGCAGCAGGTGCTAGAGGGGCGCGAGCTGCGTGAATCGTTCGACCCCTCCCGGCCCGGCACGGTGGTGGCCCATTACCGGCAGGCGACCTACGACGATGTCCAGCGCTCGGTCGCGGCCGCCGTAGCCGATGCGGACGGCTGGCGCGGGATGAGCTACCTGCAGCGTAGCGATTTGCTGGGAAGGGTGGCGGACGAAATTCGTCAGGCCCGCGGCGACCTGATGGGCGCTGCGCTGGCCGACGGCGGCAAGATCCTTACCGAATCCGATCCGGAAGTGTCCGAAGCGGTCGATTTCGTGGAATACTATCGCCAGGCCGCCTGGCGATTGTCAGAACTGGACGCGGTGCAGGTCCGCGGCTTGGGTGTGGTGGCCGTCGTCTCGCCGTGGAATTTTCCCCTTGCGATCCCCTGTGGCGGGATCGCCGCGGCCTTGGCCGCCGGCAATACCGTGATCCTCAAACCCGCCTCCGATACCGTGCTGGTCGCCTGGCAGCTGTGCCAGTGTTTTTGGCGAGCGGGCATTTCGGGGCGAACGTTGCAGTTCCTGCCTTGCGCCGGCGGCAAAGAAGGACAACAACTGGTGTCCCATCCCGACGTCAATGCCGTCATCCTTACCGGGGGCACCGAGACGGCTCAAGCCATGCTGCGGCACCGGTCGGATATCAACCTGCACGCCGAGACCGGCGGGAAAAATGCCACGATCGTCACGTCCCTGGCCGATCGCGATCAGGCGATTAAAAACGTGCTGCATTCCGCCTTCAGCCACAACGGCCAAAAATGCTCGGCCACCTCACTCCTGATCCTGGAAGAAGAGCTTTACGACAACGCGGACTTTCGGGAAGAACTGTGCGATGCGGTGGAGAGCCTGGAAGTGGGGTCGGCCTGGGAGCTGCAAAATCGCATCGGACCTTTGATCCGCTCGCCAAGCGGGGTTCTGGAAAGCGGCTTGAAAGAGCTGGAAGCGCACGAGACGTGGGCCGTGCGGCCCCGCAACGACGAACAGAACCCCAACCTGGTCACGCCCGGCGTCAAATGGAACGTCACTCCG
>WVZU01000372.1:10444-16192 GCA_011772275.1 Planctomycetales bacterium
CGGGCTGACCTCCGGACTGGAAAGCCTGGACGATCGGGAACAACAGGTATGGCAGGAGGGTATTCGAGCAGGAAATTTGTATATCAACCGATCGACCACGGGAGCCATCGTGCTGCGGCAACCGTTTGGGGGCCTGGGCAAATCGGCCTTCGGGCCAGGCATCAAGGCGGGGGGCCCCAACTACGTCGCTCAGTTCATGCACTTTGCCGACCGCGGCACGCCGCTGGGCAGCCAACAGCTTGCCGACCCGCAGCTACAGCAGCTGTGCGACCAGCTGACCGACCTGCAGCAAGACGCCAGGTATCCGCCGGGACAAATCGCCGAAGTCGTGGCCGCCATGAAAAGTTATGACCTGCACCAGCGAGAGGAATTTGGTCGTGATCACGATTATTTTCGCTTGATCGGCCAGGACAACTTCTGCCGCTATCGACCCGTCGAACAGCTGCGGATCCGGATCCACCGGGAGGATACGTTCTTCGACATTTTCGCGCGGGCCTGTGCCGCCAAAACGGCCGGCTGCCGCTCGACGATCAGCATCCCTCCCGGCACCCATTCGCTGGCCATCACCGCTCTAGAAAACCTGACCGATCCCTGGGCGGGTGCCATCGAGTTCGTGGAGGAATCGGACCAGCGGCTGGCCGACGTGATTGGCCACAGCCAATGCGACCGCATTCGCTATGCGGACCCGGCCCGCGTTCCCCTCCGCATCCGCCGGACGGTTGCCGACAGCGGGCTCTACATCGCCGACCGCCCCGTGCTGAAACAAGGCCGCATCGAGCTGCTGTGGTATGTGAGCGAACAGAGCCTGTCGGTCAACTATCACCGCTACGGCAATCTGGGGGCCCGCGCCAGTGAAGGGCGGAGCGAGCCGCCATGAAGCCACCGGCGGGCCCGGACTTCCCGCACTCGACCTGGACAAAACGACGTCTTGCGTGTGGATTTAGCTGCCGGAACCGCGCTGCACTCGTTCCGACCGATGCGGCTGTTGCCTGTCGCCGCTGGGAGGTTGGCGACCAGACCNNAGGTTGGCGACCAGACCGATCATCCAGAAACCGGCCTTGGGGTTAGCCCACGTCCCCCAGGTCCAGCACCTTGCCGTAGCGGAGCAGAACCCGTTTCCGCAGGAGGGCGAGTGCGGGATCGACCATGCCGGGATCTTTGGCCAAGAGGGTGATGGCATCTTGTCGAGCGACCTCGACCAGGTCGGCATCGCGGACGAGGTCGGCGACGCGCAGTGGCGGCAGGCCGTGTTGGCGGGTGCCGAAGAGGTCACCTGGCCCGCGGAGCCGGAAATCGATTTCGGCCAGTTCGAACCCATCCGTACTGGCGGCAAAAGCCTCCAGTCGCTGCCGCGCTTCCTCGGACGCCGGTTCAGCAAACAAGCAGCAGTAGCCGGGATAAGCGCCCCGCACGATGCGGCCGCGCAGCTGATGTAGTTGAGCCAACCCGAAACGTTCGGCGCCCTCAATCGTCATCAACGTTGCATTGGGGACATCGACACCCACTTCCACCACGGTCGTGCCGACCAGCACTTGAATCTTGCCACTGTGGAAATCTGCCATCACCCGATCTTTTTCGCTGGCCGCCTGCCGGCCATGGATCAGGCCCAGCCGAAATGCTTCCAGCTCGCCATTGGCCAGCTCTTCGAAAGCCTCGGCCAGGCTGGTAACATTCCACTGTTCAGACTCTTCGATCAGGGGTGTAATCACGTAGCCTTGTCGTCCTTCGCGCAGTTTGTTGCGAAAAAACTCCCACCACTGCGCTCGTTGCTGTGGGGTCCCCAAGTACGTATGGACAGGCTGCCGGCCGGGGGGAAAATCGCGCATGGTGGAGACGTCCAAGTCACCAAAGAGGGCCATGGTCACCGTCCGCGGGATGGGGGTGGCCGTCATGACCAGGTAATGCGGCTGCGTTTCCGCTTGACGCAACACAGCTCGCTGCTGGACCCCAAACTTGTGCTGTTCGTCAATGATCACCAGCCCCAACCTGGCGAATTCCGCGCCGGACTGGATGAGGGCATGTGTGCCAATCACCACATCGACATCGCCTGCCGCCATGGCATCCAGCACTAACCGTCGCTGGGCCACGGGAATACCGCCAGAGAGGAGGGCGGTGCGGACCTGGCTGGCTTGCAGGAAATCACCCAGCACGCGGGCGTGTTGTCGAGCAAGCACTTCGGTGGGCGCCATGATGGCCACCTGGTGCCGATGCGCGACCGCCAGCAGCGTGGCGTACAAGGCCACCACCGTCTTGCCACTGCCGACGTCCCCCTGCAATAGCCGGTTCATGGGACAGGCCTGTTTCATATCGGCCGCGATTTCCCCGACCGCCGCCTCCTGACCCTCGGTCAACTCAAAAGGAAACCGGCGGCGGATGCGGGCGTCAATTTTGGCATCGACCGGCAGCCGGGGTGCGGTGCCCAGATCAGCCCGGACGTTGCGGCGAAGCACCAGGGCCAACTGCAGCAGCAACAGCTCCTGGTAGATGAATCGATGCCGCGCTCGCTGCAGGGCCTCGCTGCTGGTCGGAAAATGAATCTCGTGCAGCGCTTCATGAATCGGCAGCAGCTGGTGCTGTACCAGGAATTCCTCGGAAAAGATCTCTTCCACCGCGCCGCCGTAGACCTGCAAGGCCGATTCCACAACGCGGCGGACCTGGCCCTGATGGAGACCCTCGGTCAAGCGATAAACGGGCAGCCGCCGCCCTTCGGGAAGTCCGTCGCTGGTGTCGATCGTTTGGACCCGCGGATGAGCCATCTCCCATTGCATCCCGCGCAGCCTCGCCTTCCCGGACAGCAGCACCTGTTGTCCCGGCAGCAACCGATGCTGCATGTACGGCTGGTTGAACCAGATCGCTCGCAGAAAATCCTCTCCTTCGCGAACCAACACCCCCAGGATCGACCGCCCCGTCCCGGTCTCGCGCAATTCGACCTCTTCCACGCACGCCAGCACGCTGACCAGCAGACCATCCTCCAGCCCGGCAATCGGGCGGACATCGGTCAGGTCCTGGTAATCGCGGGGGAAAAAGAAGAGCACATCCCGAGCGGTGTGCAGGTCCAACCGCGCAAACAGCTCGGCCCGTCGCGGCCCGACTTTTTTCATAAACTGGACCGGCGTGGCCAACACCTGCTCGACGGCCGTGTCGTGCGGATTTGCCATGCCAGCATTCTACGCGGCCAGAGCGGACGGGGTTAGTGGACCGGGTGCCCAGCGGAACCGGCCGGCCACAGAAACCGGCGATTGCAGGCCCGACGGGAGCGGGGTCTCCTGGCAGCAGCAGCCTGGCAGTAGCAGCCTGCGATCCGAGGGCCTGGCTACAGCCAGTTCCCATGCTGGCGCAAAACATAGTCCACCACGTCGGCGTCCCAGCGATTCTGACCGCCCGCGGTACCGTACACGTCGAGGCGGTCAAACAGGCGAACGTCCAAGTCGAAACCAAGTCCGCGGAGGCGTCCCCAATCCGCGCTGGCGGTAAATTCGTCGTCGCCAGATCCATCGTAAAGCCGCGCTCGGTCCAACAGCCCGCCAGCCGTCGCTCGGACATCCACCCGCTGGAAGCCACGGGCGTAGTTGAAAAAACTGGTGCCACGCAGGTAGGCGTACTCTGGCCGAGCGACCAGCAGGTCGTCGCCTGCCGAATCGTAGAGAAAGGCCTGGTCCATGCCGCCGGCGGTGGCGTAGGCATTCACCCGCTCGAAGCCACCGGCATAGTTATAGAAATTGTCACCTTGGAAATACGTAAATTCGGGCCGTGCAACCAGGAGATCCGACCCCTGCGAATCGTACAGGTTCGCTCGATCGTTGCTGCCCCCGGCCGTGGCGTACGCGTACACGCGATCAAAGCCGCGCGCGTAGTTGTAGAAGCCCGTTCCGTGGAGGAAGGCGTGTTCGGGTCCAGCGACCAGGGTGTCGTCGCCCACCGAATCGTGGAGGACCGCTCGATCGCCGCTCCCGCCGGCCGTGGCGTACGCGTACACGCGATCAAAGCCACGCGCGTAGTTGTAGAAGTTTGCTCCGCGGAGGAAAGCGAGTGCGGGTCTAGCGACCAGGGTGTCGTCGCCGGCCGAATCGTAGAGGATCGCTCGATCATCGCTCCCGCCGGCCGTCGCGTACGCGTGCACGCGATCAAAGCCGTGGACCACGTTATCGAAAGAATCGCCGTACAAACGTGTCTGCTGGGGAGTGCCAACCAGGCGATCATCGCCCGGCGAATCGTGCAGGGTGGCACGGTCATTGTCACCGCCGGCCATGGCATAGACATCCACTTGGGAAAAGCCGCGAGCGTTGCTGAAAAAATCATTTCCGCGGAGGATGACCGACTCAGGTCGAGCGACCAGGATGTCGTCCCCGGGCGAGTCGTAGAGGAAGGCCCGGTCCGCGCCGCCCGCCGTGCCATCGCCGTAAACGCGGCCGACGTCCCGGACCACGTGCGCAAAACCTTCGCCCACCATGGTTGCCATGGTCGGCCAGGCGCTAAAGCGATCGTCTCCGGTCCCATCGTACAGGCGAGCATGGTCGGCACCATCTCCCGTGAACTCCACCTGCTGAGCGTCCCGGACAATCAATCGGTAGTTGGCGCCGTCGATTCGCGACCATCCAGGTCGCATGAGGGCGATGTCTACACCCAGACCGCCCGTCACGGTCACCATGTCCTGGCCAGCGAGCGTGCGGATCACGATTGTGTCGGCTGCAGTACTGGACAACTGGTGCGCCGTCCCGTTACGGGTCAGGAGATGCAATTCGCTACCCGCCATCCAGGAAAACAGGTCGTCGCCAGATGTGCCTTCGATCCAAAGCTGGCCGTTCTTCAGGGTAAAACCGCCAGGCAAGACGTCCACAACGTGCACGTCCGCCTCGGCCCCGGTCAATCCACTGGCCGTGGCGGTGATCGTCACCCGTTGATTGCCGTCGACCAGCGAGTCGGCAACACCCGTCAACGAGAACGGCGCGGACGCAAGTCCGGCGGGGATTTCCACGGTGGCCGGCAACAAGACCTCGCCCGGATCGCTGCTGGCCAGCGATACGATCAGCGCTTCGCTGGTGCTGCCACTGCGGGTAACCGTGCCCGTCAAGCTGGAGGATTCATGGACCGAGTCGGCGGTCAGGGCCAACGTCAAAGTCGCACCCAGCACGCCATCCACCTTGACGTTGGCCGTTCCCACTTGGACCGACTGGACCATCGGCGCGGTCAGGCCGCCGCCGCTGAACGTTACCGTGTAGGTTGCGGGGCTGGCAGGCGCGGGCAGCAGAACCTGGTAGCCGCCGGCCGTCATGGTCGTCGTCGTCCAGCTACCCCCGGGCCCCGCCACGGTTACCGTGGCGGCCCCAATCCCCTCGCCGGCGTTGTAAAAGTCATTCCCATTGGCATCGTCATACAGCACACCCAAAACATAGACCGAGTCGCTTAAGGCAAAGCGATTTCCGAAATCCTGCGTTACGATCCAGGGATTCAGGTCCGCACCCGCCAGACCGGCCAGGGCGCTGATCCCAATCTCGCGCAGGCCGCTGGACATCATGTTCATCCGATGTCCCGCCGGAGATTGCATGCCGCCGGGACCCGTCCCCCAGTCCACGGCAAACCCGGCATGGGCAAAAATCGGCGACTCGGCATACCCGTAAATGTTCTCTGCCAGCTGGCTCCAACCCGTATACCCTTCCGCCACCACCCGCGACGACAAACTGGCTTCGCCCGGCAATTGATGAGCCTGCTGGTCCGCGTCCCGCATGGCGAGCCCGTGCGCGGTGGCTG
>WVZU01000372.1:16241-24289 GCA_011772275.1 Planctomycetales bacterium
TGGCCGTCCACGCCAAAATAATCCAAAGCGGTCTGTACCATGGGGTCGGTCGCAACCAGCGGGTCCGTGCTGGAGACAATTCTGGCCAAGCCCGCTGCCGGATCGACCCGCATTTCGTTTAAGTATTCCAGCATCTCCTGTTCGAAACCCGTGGGATTCAAAGAGAGTAGCTGGCGGGCTTCCAGCGGTTCGAAACCGAGCGGACGCTGTTTACGACTGGCAGATAGATGCGAGCAAAAATAGCGACGGGCTGCCCTAAAAAACAACTTCATAGCATGCACTTTTCCTGGCGCGTCCCACCCGCAAATTGCCGGCAACACACCCGCTGACCAGCGGCCTGCCCTGGCGGGCACTCGAACCGATCCGGACCTGGCCCGGGCCTGGCAACTTTTCTTTCCGCCCCAGGGGTCCCGGCGACAGCCAGAGAACGGATCGTTGCCGGCGTGAAGCACGATTGGCTGCAAAGGTTTCGATTGAGCAAAGAAGGCGGGCCATCTTTTGGGAACGCACTTCACATGATTACGACATTACGACAAGATCCAACTCGCCGGTACCACCTCGAAAAAAACTGGAAATTTGCCTGAAACAACGGCCGATCCGCAATGCGAAAAGCACGACGGTTACCATCGAAAAGCCTATCTTACTTGAGACGGCAAAGCAAACAATTCGCGCTGCGCGGTGCAAGCAAGATTGTTGGCTTTTGGCAACACGTGACCCCTGCGGGCAACGTGGCGGGCAAAAGCAGCGGTGGGGTGCCGCGTAGAAAGGCAGCTAAAGCGACTAGCAGGATGACGGGGGGGAGAGGCGAGGGGCAGGGCGGCGGGCCGTTGGGAGGGGGGCGGGGGGCGGGGGGCTTACAGATATTTCTGGTAGGCATCCACGGCCAGCTGATCGCAACGTTCGTTTTCGCCGTGGCCGCTGTGACCGGCGACCCAGCTGTAGATCACACGGTGCCGGTCGATCAATGCGTCCAGCCGCTGCCAGAGATCGATGTTTTTCACCGGTTGTGAACCGGCGGACCTCCCGCGTCGCCAGCCATTGGCTTTCCATTTGGGCATCCACTCGCTGATCCCTTTACCGACGTACTGGCTGTCGGTAAAAAGTTCGACGCCGCAGGGCCGCTTCAGCGCTTCCAGGCCTTTGATCACGGCGGTCAGTTCCATGCGGTTGTTCGTCGTTTCCCGCTCGGCACCCGCCACCTCCTTCTCGGTACCGGTGGGAAGATGTCTGAGGATATACGCCCAGCCGCCCGGTCCGGGATTTCCTGAGCAGGCGCCGTCGGTAAAGAGGTGAACGGTTACGTCGGATTGGTTGGGCATAGGGGAGGGTGCAGCGGACGAACCGGCCGGGGCCATTCAGGGGTTGGCCGTCTCGCTGGCCACCGGCGGTTCGACGTGCGGCCGGGCCAGCCCGGCGCGGGGCGGCTTGGTTAATTCGTGCAATTCCTCGGACAAGGGCGAATCCAGCTTGGGCTGTTCTTCGCGAAGCCAGGGCAGCCTCACGCAAAAAGAGCTCCCTTTCCCCAGTTCGCTCTGCAAAGTAATCTCCCCTCCCAGCAGCTTGCACAACTCCTTGACGATCGACAGGCCCAGCCCGGTACCGGAATATTCACGGGTCATGGCATCCGACGCCATATCTGTCTGGCCTTGGCGAAACTTTTCAAAGACCGCCTGTTGATCTTCTTCGGCGATGCCGACGCCCGTGTCGCGGACGACGATTTCCAGCTGGTCCCGCGGGTTACGATTGGCGATCACCTCGATTCGCCCCCCTTCGGGCGTGAACTTGATGGCATTGGACAGCAGGTTATTAAGAATTTGTTGCAGCTTGGCGCGATCTTGATGCAGCGGCTCGGTAGTGGGCTGCACAAAGGTAACCAAATCCAGATTTTTCTTTTCGGCCAGCGGGCGTGCCATGTCGCACGGCGCCTGAATCGCCTCGCTTAACGGAAAGTCCGCAAGGTGCATTTCCATTTTGCCGCTTTCCACTTTGGCCAGGTCCAGGATGTCGTTGATCATATCCAGCAGCAGGCGGCCTGACGTCTGAATATTATCGACGTAGCGACGCTGCTTGTCGTCCAGCGACTCGATGGAGGAGAGCACTTCGGAAAATCCCAGGATACTGTTCAGCGGCGTCCGCAATTCGTGGCTCATCGTCGCCAAAAAATCGTTTTTCAGACGGTTCATTTCGAAGAGCCGCATATTTGCCTGAGCCAGTTCGTCGACTTTGGCATCCAGATTATCGTTCACTTGCCGCAATTCGCTGGCCGAATCCAGCAGTTGTTGCAGCATGCGGTTGAAGGCCACCGCCAGGTCCTCAAATTCGTCGCGGGTATGGATGTCGGCCCGCAAGGTGGTGTTGCCACGGCTAATTTCGTTGCTGACATCCCGCAAGTGATTCAACGGCTTGACAATCACATAGCGAACAATCACGTACAAGAGGATCATCGCCAGGAACACCGTGAGGATGGCGGTCGCCAGCAGGATCGCCAGATTCTTGTTCACCGCTTCCTGCATTTCTTCCAGCGGCATCCGCACCTGGATAATCGCCTGCAGATCGCCCTCCACCAGATCGTTGTTTCCGTTGGTGATACGGTGACACAGGACGCAATCGGATTTGATATAGACCGGCTGGTAGTAGTGGTATTCGGCGACTTCGCGGCGGACGGTCTGGCCGTTGGGCAGGGTTTGTTCACGGAGCACGGTTTTTTCGCGTTGAGCGAAAGGGGCGTCTTCGCCTTCGGCGGGCGGTGGAGCGGCTGTCCATTGGGCCAGCAGTTCGCGTTCGAATTTCCCTTTTGGCCGCTGACTCTCTTTCGGCTTGTTCGATTCTGGCCGGATCGCGTTCCACTCGTAATCGTCTTTGTCAAAGTACTTGATCAATTCCTCCACCACCGGCTTGAACTCTTCACTGGTCTCCAGGTGTTTCCAGTGATGCATCATGATGGTGTGCACCAGCAACCGGCCCGTCTTGGGATTATGTTCGTAGAAAATCTCGGCGGTCCGCTTGCCGTACCACAGAAAACTCCCCATCAGCAGCAAGAACAGGCTCGCCCCAAAAAGAAAACGGCATTTGCGTTCCAGATTGGTTTCACCCAGGACGCGTTTAATCGAACGGTAGGACACGAGAGCCGAGCCTCATTCACGGCGGCCGGTCGCAGCGGGCAACCGGCCCCGCGACGCCATCCGCCCGCCGGCGCCATCCGGCAGACGGAAGTTTTGTGGACCTCTTATTCTAAGGCACCACCGCAGCCCTATCCAGATCAAACCAGCTGGCCCTCCCCCGATGCGATCACGCGTGACCGCGCGGCGGGGTCAAGTTCATTGACGCTGTAACGAAACACATCTATCATACGGCAAATTTGCCGGCTCCAGTAAAATTCCTGCCGCACCCAGCCCGCAAAGATGCTCGATCTCATCGGCCCCGCTACAGCTCGCACCTGCGACGGACTGACGCGCCGCGACTTTCTGCAAGTTGGGACGCTCAGCGCCCTTGGGTTCGGCCTGCCGGATTACGCCCGCGCGCGGCAGGAGGGGCATGTCCGGCGGCAGCACGATCAGCGGGCGTGCATCCTGATCTTCAACTTGGGCGCGCCCAGCCAGTTGGATACGCTGGACATGAAGCCGCAGGCCCCCGCGGAAATTCGCGGACCTTTTCAACCCATCGCCACCCGAGCGCCCGAAATCGAGCTCTCGGAAATCCTGCCCCGCCACGCCGAGGTCGCCGAAAAATTTTCGCTGGTCCGCAGCTGCCACCACTCGGCCGCCGCGGTCCACGAGGCGGGCTGGCAGTTGCTTCAGGCCGGGCGGATGGGAACCGCCGATCTGCACGCCCCGCACGCCGGCGCCGTCGTCTCCTACCTCCGCGGCCGCCAGAGACCGCTGCCCGCCCACGTGATGGTTCCAGAACCGGTCCGCCTGGAGGGAGGCGGCTTGACCAACGGGCAGACCGCCGGGTTTCTGGGGAAGGCTTACGAGCCCTTCACGCTGAACGCCGACTCGTCCCAAGCGGATTTCCCGCCGCTCGCTCTGCCGCCAAACAAGCAGATCGGCCAGGTGCGGGTCAACGGACGACGGCGATTACGCGAAATCGTCGATGCCAAGGTTCGAAATTTCGAAACCCGCCACGACGCTCGACTCCTGGACGACCACTTCCAGACCGCCTACCAGGCGATCACCAGTCGTCAAGCGCGGGAGGCGTTTGCCTTGTCCCACGAGCCTGACAAGGTCCGAGCGCGGTACGGCATGACACGCTTTGGACAATCGTGCCTCCTGGCGCGACGGCTGATCGAAGCCGGTGTCCGGTTCGTCACGATCAATACTTTTTTGAGCGTATTTGACCAGCTGACCTGGGATATCCACGGGGCAAGGCCGTTCACGTCGATCGAGGACATGCAAAATCACGTGGCGCCGATGTATGACCAGGCCTACGGCGCGCTGATCGAAGACCTGGCCGACCGCGGTATGTTGGACAATACGATGGTCTGCAATCTTGCCGAGTTTGGTCGTACGCCCAAGGTGAACGCGAATGGGGGCCGAGATCATTGGCCAGAATGCTTTACCGTCTACTTCGCCGGCGGAGGGGTCCAGGGCGGACGCGTCGTGGGGCGCAGCGATCCCATGGGTGCCGCGCCGGCCGAACGACCCGTGGAACCCGCCGAGATCGTGGCCACGATTTTTCACAGCCTGGGCGTGGACCTCGAGACCCAGCTGCCCGGCCCGAGCGGCCTTCCCGTCCCCTTGATCGATGCCGGGCGACGGGAGATCCACGAACTGTTTTGAGCGTGATGCGGCGGGGGGAACCTGCCGCCCGGCGGCGAGGGGGGGCAGGGGCAGGGGTGGGGGGCGGGGGGCAGGGGGCAGGGGGCAGGGGGCAGGGGGCAGGGGGCAGGGGGCAGATCAAACGTGCGGGAGAAGGCCCAAGGCGTAGGACGCAAGACAACACACGGATCGCCTGGTGCGGCCACCCGTGGCCTCCCACCCTAGGCTTCCCGCGCCCCAGATCCCGCTCGGCTCCTGGACCCCTTCCTCCCGGCTACGGCCTCTCGGCGGCGGCCGGCTGGGGGATCAGGATCAGGCGGACGGGGGTGCCCAGCGGAGGGATGTTTTCGGTGAATGCTTCAAACAGCAAAGATTCGACCTGAGCGGTGCTCTTTAGCGGCAAATCCATCATCGCGGTGGGGAAATTCGAAATACAGATGAAGTCATCGTAGTTGTCGGCCATGTACAATTCCTCGCCCGTGTCCGCAGCTTTCTCAAAGCGGCTACCGCTGAAGACCCAGTTGTGCTCCAGCGCTTCGCGCGACTTGACGCTCCGGACGAATTGTCGAGCGTCGATTTCATGCGGTTGACCCTCTTTGTCGATCCAGCGGACCATCACCATGATTTCGCTACCGGTCGGTGGCCGATACTCAGGATAAAAGACGGCGGGCGCACCGGTCTCGGCACCCGCCAACAACAGGCCGGCGTGCACGACCGATGGGGGCGCATGCAGCTTGACCACCGCCTCGTGCGTTTTGGTCTGGCAAGCTAGCAGCTCCAGCACACCCTGCCTCAGGCAAATCGTTCCGTCGACCATGACTCGTTTCCGCTGCGGGTCGAACCAAACCTGGTACTCTTGCGACATTCGCTGGGCCCCTTCCGGCGCCGGCAGGGGTTGAGGCTGTTCCGCGGCGGCTGCACCTTCCGGGTCTGGCGGGTCGGCCAGCGGGGAGGGGTCATCGATCCCGGCTGGGTCGGGCCGGACTGGTTGGAGTTCTGTTTCACGGCTGGCATCCGCAGGCAGCACCCCCTCGGCCGGCTGACCGTCCGCCGCCGGCTCGACGGCTGCCGACAGCGACCCCTCATCAACCGATTCGTTTGTCTCCAAGAGAAGCGGATCGTTTGCCGCGTCGGGCCCTGGCCCGGGAAGGGCCTTTTCCGCGGTCGACGGCTGGGGCGCCTCGTCACCGCTCGATCCACACCCGCTGCTCAGCATGCCCAGCAAGGACACCGACACCATCACGAGGCCCACCGGCTGCGGCCTGAAAAACAAGCGAACATTCATAAGGGGCCTTTCGGCGTGATTTTAAAAGGGGAAACCGACCGTTGATTGTCACCTGTGTTAGAATACCCTGACACTTGGCCGGTAGACAAGCAGTTTTGCTTTTGGGTATACCATCGGCTCGGCTGTGGCGATCCCCGTCCGGGTGGTCCTGGAGGTGAAAAGATCGAGCTATCACCGTGAATTCCGCAGCCGGCCTGGCATGTCGCAGCTTGGGGGTGCCCAGGACGCCCTTCCGGCAACTGGCCGGGTCCGCAGAGACACTTGCGATCCACCGCTTGGTCCGGTCTGAAATTTCGCCCTTGCCGTGGTCGCCAAAGCCGCCAAGATTTTCGGCGACAGAGGGATTGGCGAAACTTTTGGCGAGTTTGATTGCCTGGAAATTGGACGTTGACATAACACCACACGTTCGTTCGCTAATTCGTCGAGGGTGATTAGCAATGGAAAATCTCACGAATGGAAGCTCGATGGCGCGAACCGCTGGTGGCAGGATGATACGAGATCGCCGGATGATCGGCGGTTCGTCCTGGCCCACGGGGACCGTTCACCCTTTGCGGATATCTTCATCCCTTCAGCAGGAAGCCCTATGGTCACCCCTCAAGTCACTGCCACTCAGCCGCCGGTGAAACCCGCGCCCGACGATCTGACCGACCTCTGGTTACGGGACTGGAAAGCCTCCGCGCCGCGCGAGCTGCGCCAGGCCTACCAGGCTGGCGATACCGCTGGTGGCTGGAAGCTGTGGTCCAACTACCTTCGGCGGCGGAAACGTCCGGTCGACCTGGCAGCACTCTGGTCCCAGAAGGCGTCGCCCTTGCTGGGGGGGCTGCCGGTCCAGCTGGCGGAGGGCGACACGGTCCGGCTGATTCGGCAGTTGCACAAGGCGGTTCGCCGCCAGAGGCCCCCCGGGCGCGAGCTGGTCGAACAGATGGCGCCCTGGCTGGACGAATCCTCGCAACGCGAGCTGGACGTGGCATACGGCCTGGAGTGCCTGGCCTGGAGCTACGCCCTGGTGCGGCTGNNGGAGTGCCTGGCCTGGAGCTACGCCCTGGTGCGGCTGGCTGAGCCCAGTCAGCACGCCATCTGGTGGGAGCTGTGGACGCATTTGGTCGCGACTGCGGAACAAGCGGCAGGGTGCGATGTGGAAGAACATCCGGTGGAACATGCGCTTTTTGCCGGCGAGCTGCCCCTGGTGTTGGCCTGGCAGTTTCCTGAACTGAAACGAAGCAGTCGTTTGGGGGCAGGGTCGCGGAGGGCGTTGAGTTACGGGGTGGTCGAACTGCTGGATGGCGAAGGGATGCCGCACGCTCGGCTGCTTGCGTGGCTGCCCTTGTTAACCGCCTGCTGGACCCGCTGCCGCTTGATTGCCCCACATCGGAAACGGGGTTGCTGGAACGCGGATGCAGAACGGCAATACCAGTGGCTGGTGACGCAGAATCTGCGTCTGGCGGATGGCGAAGGGGTGACCCCGCTGGCGAAACGGACCGCCACACCGGCCTGGCGGACCATCTTGGCCGCCGCTCTGGGTATGACCGGTGACAAGGCGGACGAAGAAATCGCCGACGAGGTCCTGGCGGGCCGGACGGCCGCTGGGCGTCCCCGCCACGCGTGGCCCGCTGCCTCGTACAACTCGGAATGGGCGGGTGTGACCGTGCTGCACACGAGTTGGTCGCGGAAGGCGAAAAAGCTGGTAGTGGCCTACGATACACCCGATACCCGCATCGCCCTTTCCGCTCGCGGCCAGACCCTCCTGTGCGGCCCATGGTCGTTTGACATCCAACGGGATGGCGAAACGGTCATCCCCCCACGCGATGCCACCTGGGAGCAGGTGGCCTGGGAATCGGACGAGGATGTGGATTATTTAGAGCTGGAAATCGACCTGCCGCGTGACCTCCGCCTGCAACGCAGCTTTCTGCTGGCGCGGGACGATGATTTTCTGCTGATGGCCGACACGCTGCTGGGCGAACATCCGCTGGATATTCACTATACCTCGCGCATCCCCCTGAGCGACC
>WVZU01000372.1:24311-27812 GCA_011772275.1 Planctomycetales bacterium
CCTTTCCGAATGGAACAGCGATCGTCGTTACGGGACGCTGCGGACGGAGGGGGGCTCACTGGTGCTGCACCAGACCGGACGCCGTTCGTTGTTTGTGCCCCTCTTGCTGGACCTGCGGCGGCGGCGCTGCAAAAAACCGCTCACCTGGCGGCAACTGTCCGTGGGGCAGTCGCGGAGGAACGAACCGGCAGATCGGGCGGTCGGATACCGGGTCCAGCTTGGCGACCAGCAATGGCTGATCTACCGCTCGCTGACACCCCCGGAAAACCGCACCGTGCTGGGCCAGAACCTGATCTGTGAAATGCACGTCAGCCGGTTCCTCCCCAACGGGGATGTCGAAGAATTGTTGGAACTGGAATAGGCTCAACGGACCCCCTACCGTGGCGGAACCGGTTGCAATCATCTCGCAGAATCTGCTTAAAATTCAGCAGCGGCTGGCCGAGGCCGCGGCCGCCAGCGGCCGGGACCCCGCCCAGGTGCGGCTGGTGGCCGTCACGAAGTACCTACCGCCCGCACTGGTACCGGCCCTGATCGAAGCTGGCGCCAGGGACCTGGGCGAAAGCCGGCCGCAGCAGCTGTGGTCCAAGGTCGCGGCCCTGGAAGATCGACAACCTGCCGACGTCCGCTGGCATCTGGTCGGACATCTGCAACGCAACAAGATCCGTCGCACCTTGCCCCTGGTGGACTTGATCCATTCGGTCGACAGCCCCCGGCTGCTGGCGGCTATCGATCACGAAGCGGCGGCGACCGGTCGCATCGTGCCGGTGTTGCTGGAGGTCAATATTTCCGGCGACCAGGAAAAACACGGCTTTGCCCCCAAAGAACTGCCTGGCCTGTTGCCCCGGCTGGCCGAGTCGACGCACGTCGCCATTGGCGGCCTGATGACCATGGCTCATCGGCAAGGCGGCCCGGACGTGGCCCGCCGCGACTTCGCGGCCTTGCGGAGGCTGAGCGAACAACTGGGGGCCGAGGCGCCCGCCAACGTGAGGTTGTCCGAGCTGTCGATGGGGATGAGCGGCGATTTTGAGGAGGCCGTCCGCGAAGGTGCCACGCTGGTCCGCATTGGTCGAGCGTTATTTGAGGGCCTGCTGCCACCGGCCGACGCGTAGACCCAGCAACCCGCTCAATTCATCCCGCCCCCCCGCCCCGCCCGCCAAGCCCCCGCGCCTGCCGGCACGGGATGTGGCCAGGCCAATACGGTCGTTGCGAACGTGGAAAAAAACGAGCAACGTCGAACGGAAATCGCCACCGGTGCGTAGAAAGTATGGAAACAGTGGTCAGGTGCCTGCAAGAGTGAGCAGCAGGCGCCCCATGGGGGCGGAAGCCCCAAAGGAGGTGTATCATGTTACGCTCGCTAGCTCCCTGGAAAGAGAGCCCCATGATTCCACCGACTGACAGGTTCGGGCGGCTGATGAACCGGATGGAGGAGGAACTGGAGGGTCTCTGGGATCGTTTTGGCGGTGGAGACGAAGGTTGGCTGACGCCACCCAGGTTCGTGCCAACCGTGGACGTCGTCGAAGCCGAGAACCAGTTTGAGGTGACGGTCGATCTGCCTGGGTTGAAGCCGGAAGAGGTGAACGTCGAGCTGCACGAGGGTGAGCTCTGGATCTCCGGCAAACGCGAGGAGAAGAAGGAAGAGAAGGGCAAGACGTATCACCGGATCGAAAGGCGCCACGGCGAATTCCGCAGGGTTTTCCCGTTGCCCAGCACGATCAACGAGGAGGCGATCGAGGCGAAGTTCGAGAACGGCGTACTGAAGGTCACTGTCCCGAAGACGGAAGAGGCCAAGCCCAAACACATTGAGGTCAAGGCTTGACGAATCGCACCCAGCCCGACCGCTGGAAGAGGCCGGGCTTGGTTTTGCGCAAGTTCCGCCGGGCGTGAAATCTTTCACCCGCCGCCGGGGGCCGCTGCTGCGCGGATTCCAGCTCGTGCAGCACGGCCGCCGGATCGACCGGCAGACGCCGCGTGCCCCAATGGCCCGGCGTTTCGGCAAAGTGACCGGCAATTTTGCTGCCGCAAAAGCCGCAATGGCCGGCCCGGATCTGGCAGGCCCCGATGTCGTACCGATTTCGCTGGATAACCACCTTCCGGCACGACGGGCAGTAAGTGCTTTGTCGCTGCTCGTCCAGCACGTTTCCCGTGTAGACATACTTCAAGCCGGCAGCCCGTGCCAGCTCGTAGGCAGCGATCAAGGTATCGGGCGGCGTGGGTGGCCGGTCGCGCATGCGGAAATCTGGATGAAAGGCAGTCAAGTGCAGCGGGACTTCGGGACCAAGGTTCTCCACAATCCAGCCGCACATTCGATCGATGTCCCCACGATCGTCGTTTGCGGCCGGAATGACCAGGTTCGTGATCTCCAGCCAGACACGGCTGTGGTGTTTCAGCCAGCACAGCGTATCCAGCACCGGCTGCAGGTGCGACAACGTATAACGCTGGTAGAACGTTTCGGTAAATCCTTTCAAGTCCACATTCGCGGCGTCCATCGGGGCAAAAAAAGCGCTGCGGGCCTGCGGGGTGATATAGCCGGCTGTCACCGCGATCGTCTTCAATCCGCGCTGATGACAGGCCCGCGCCGTGTCTATGGCATACTCAGCCCAAATCACCGGATCGTTGTAGGTGAAGGCGACGCTGTGGCAACCCAGCCGCTGTGCGGCTGCGGCGATCATCTCGGGCGTAGCCCGGCGGCTGAGCCGGTTCAGGACATGGTGGGACTTGGTGATTTCCCAGGCCTGGCAGAACTTGCAACCCAGATTGCATCCCGCCGTACCAAAGGAAAGGACACTGCTGCCAGGATAGAAATGGTTTAGCGGTTTCTTTTCCACCGGATCAATGCAGAAGCCGGTGCTGCGGCCGTACGTGTTCAGGACCATCTGCCCGTCGATATTTTGCCGCACAAAGCAGAAGCCGAAGTCGCCGTCTTTCAACGAGCAAGCGCGGGGGCACAGATCGCACACGATCCGACTGCCCTCGGTGTGCCACCAGCCGCCGACCGTTAGGCCGCCAGCCGTCGTGTCCCCAGGTGGTTCTGCAACCGTCCGCTTATTCATCAATACCACCCCCTACTCTCTCTTTCCTCACAACCAACCCTTCCACACGCATCGACCGGGCCCCTGTCCCGCGCCGCCCCCCGCGGCACCGCGGGTCGAGCAGCCAAGACAACTGGACACAACCGACATCAAAGCCGAGCCACGGTTTCTGACCTTCTTTTGTTTCCTATGGTTTGACCATCAGATAATCGAGCAACCAGAGCATGGTCGTGACCTTTGTTGACTCTGTTTGCTCCTGTGCAAAATTCCGATGTTTTGGTTGCGGCCACAGCCGCGCTGTGTTGTTCCGTTGTTGTTCTGGGGCCAGCCTTGAGCAGCCGGGGTGCTTGGCGGGGGTCGGTTGTGTCAGCACCCCGGCTGCTGAGTGCTATCTTGGCGCGAAGGGATGGCGTTTCCGCCGGGGGTCGGGCTTGAGCAGCCGGGGTGCTCTTCGGCAAACCATCAACGCCTG
>WVZU01000277.1:0-198 GCA_011772275.1 Planctomycetales bacterium
CCCCCGCCCCGCCCCGCCAGCACCAGCAGCTGGTCGCCGCCCATCGTGCTCAACAGCCATTCAGACAATGGCTGTGCAACCTGGCTGTGGGGTGCATGACACGGATTGTAATTGTTTGGCAGCATGCGAGTATGCGTTGGAGCCGTTTCGGCTCTCATAGCACATGGGTCACATTTTAAAGAGCAGGCTACCCCCGCT
>WVZU01000277.1:317-542 GCA_011772275.1 Planctomycetales bacterium
TAAAGCCAGACAACGGCAAGCCCCGTAAACGGGGCTCGACAGATTTTTTTAACCCAATCTGAACCTCGTGCTAAAGCACGAGGCTATTCGCATAAAGCCAGAAAAGCACGGGGCTGCTGACATGAAACCCGAAAGGCGCGCGTGTGCGACAACTACCAGTTGCTGCAATCGGCTAAGAGGTTACGCAAAGCAAAATGCCACGTGGCTGTGGGGCGGGCCAACTGG
>WVZU01000277.1:551-5103 GCA_011772275.1 Planctomycetales bacterium
CAACTGGCTTTTCTGACTTTTGCCCCACGCCGTAATGGCCGTGGGGGTTCAGCCGATCCCTCAGCCGCCGCAGCCGTCCCAACTCGACCCACACGCCGCCCCCCGCCGCCCCTCGCCGCCCCCCGCCGCCTTGGCCAGCTCCTACTCGCGGTACGTGGCAAAACAACGAGGCGTTTCCCACAGGGTGGCTTCTACAATGGGAAAGCCGTGGTCGCGGGTAAAGCGGTAGATCAGCCCCGCGATATTTTCGGCTGTCGGGTTCTCCTCCAGCAGATACAGCGGCTCGCCCATCTTCTGCAATATCTCGACCACCGGATCGTCCTGGTGCAGGATCATGCGATGGTCCAGTTGGTCGTCGATCCACTGACTGACGACCGATTTGATTTCCGAAAAATCGATCACCATCCCACGGTAATCCAGCTGTGCCGCTTCCAGGGTAATCACCACCCGCCCGTTGTGGCCGTGCAGATGCTTGCACTTGCCCTCGTAGTTCAGCAAGCGGTGTCCATAACAAAAATCAATTTCTCTTGTCACGCGATACACGCTACCACCTCAACGATCAATCGGTTCTTGTGCGTCATGTCCACCTTCGTTCAACACCGGGCCAGCCCTGGCAGGCGTGTGGCTGGCGGCACCGTATTGTACGATAGCCACCATGCTCAATGCACCCGCCAATCCCACGATCTGGCTGATGGTAATCGGTTCCTCGTCCATCCATCCCCAGACCAGGGCGATGGTCGGTATCAAATAGGTCACCATGCTGGCGAACAAGGGCCCGTGATCCTGCAACAGCTTGGTAAAAATCAGGGCCCCCAGTCCGGTTCCCAGCACGCCCAGGATCGTCACCGATACGACCGCCAGCAGAAAATCTTTTGCCTGGCCGGTCGTGTTGCGCGGGCCGAGCCCCGCGGCGGGGACCATCACCAACAGGGAAAGAGCGAGGCAGGTCAGCGCCAGCGGGAGGGGCCGCACGGCCACAAAACGACGCTTGATAAACGTATTGCAGACCGCATACAGCAAGGGGACGGCGATGGCCAGGGCGAAGTGGTAAAGCGAAACCTGCCGATCGAGTCCGTCTTTGAGGATCAACAGCAGAAACCCCAGTCCCCCCAGCACGCCGATCAACTGCCGGGGGGTCGGCCGCACGCCCAGGATCGGAATCGAAACCACCACCGTCAGCAGCGGGACAAAACTGACCATGATGCCGATGAAGCCGCTGCCGCACTCCCGCACCAGAAACGGCTGAACGATAAAGGGATACGCGTAGCCAAACAGAGCGATCCCCAGCAGGGGCAGCAGGTCCCGCCGCTGGACCGACCACGGACGCCGGTCCCACAGCTGAATCGCAGCCAGCAGCAGGGCGCCGCCCACCACCCGCCACAGCCCGACATGGGCCGACGAAAACCACAGCCCCGCTTTCTTCATCAGGATAAAGTTCGTTCCCCACAGGAAGCACAGCAGGGCAAACAGAACGTAAGGCATGACAGCTGTTGCCGATTTGGATTGATCGCCCCTGTCCGCCCCGCCTTGCGTCGCCTCGCGTCGCCCCGTCTTGCCCCGCCGCGCCCCGGCTCGCCATCACCCGCCGGCAATAATCACGGTTCGATCTGGATCAGCGCGTCGCCTTGTCGAGCCAGCTCGCGAATCTCTTCGGTGATCTTCATCGAACAGTACTTCGGACCGCACATGCTGCAAAAATGGGCGCTCTTGAAGACGTCCTGGGGCAGCGTCTGGTCGTGCATTTGCCGAGCGGTTTCGGGGTCGAGCGCCAGACGGAACTGTTCGTTCCAGTCGAAGGCAAAACGAGCCTGGGAGAGCGCGTCGTCGCGCTGTTGAGCGCCGGGGCGATGCCGAGCCAGATCGGCGGCGTGAGCGGCGATTTTGTAGGCGATCACGCCCTGACGGACGTCGTCCGCTTCCGGCAAACCCAAATGCTCTTTGGGCGTCACGTAACACAACATCGCCGCTCCGCTCCAACCAGCCAGCGCCGCACCAATCGCACTGGTGATGTGGTCGTAGCCCGGCGCGATGTCGGTCACCAGCGGGCCCAACACATAAAAAGGAGCACCCTGGCAGATTTCCATCTGCTTCTTCACGTTCATGTCAATCTGGTCCATGGGAATATGACCCGGTCCTTCCACCATCACCTGCGTGCCATGGTCCCAGCTGCGCTGGACCAGTTCGCCCAGCACTTCCAGTTCGGCAAACTGGGCCGCGTCACTGGCGTCGGCGATCGAACCAGGCCGCAGGCCGTCGCCAAGACTCCACGTCACATCGTACTGCCGCATGATCTGGCACAGGTCGTCGAAGTGCGTGTAAAGCGGGTTTTGCTGGCGGTGCGCCATCATCCACTTGGCCACCAGCGAACCACCGCGGCTGACAATGCCCGTCACCCGGTTCATGGTTAAACCCAGATGTTCCAGCTTGATCCCGCAGTGGATCGTCATGTAGTCGACACCCNNTCGACCATGTCCAAAAAATGCTGCGGCTTCATCTCTTCGATGTCCCCGCCCAACTGTTCCAACATCTGGTAAATCGGCACCGTGCCGATGGGGACCGGCGAGGCAGCAATGATTGCCTCGCGAATCGAATTGATGTCTTTGCCCGTGGAAAGGTCCATCACCGTGTCCGCCCCGTAATCCAGGGCCACCTGCAACTTGTCCAGCTCGCCCTCCTGGTCGCTGGTCACCGCCGAATTGCCAATGTTGGCGTTGATCTTGCAACAAGCAGCGATGCCGATACCCATCGGTTCCAGCCGGCCCTGCAGATGGACCTTGTTGGCCGGAATCACCATGCGCCCGGCCGCCACTTCATCGCGGATCACTTCGGCCGCCAGACTTTCACGCTGGGCGACAAAATCCATTTCCGGCGTAATTTCGCCCGTCCGAGCTCGTTCAAGCTGAGTAATCGGTGCCGACATCCTGGGAGATCCTCCTTGGGGTGTGATACTGAACTGCCATTTATACGGCATCCAGGTACCGTTCTGAAAGGTGAGGACCAGCCGGCAGGCAGCCCAGCAGACAAGGGGGCAGCCCCAAGCCCCAAACAGCCGACTTGCCGGTGCCACCGTTACCAACGCGGCCGGCAAAGGCCGCCGTTTCGCCGCGGGGCAAGGTCCGCTGCCACCCCTGCCCCACAGCCGCCCCAAAGCCCCTGCCGCCCCAGGCCCTGCCTGCCCCAGATCCCTGCCCTCCCCGACCGATGCTGACCCCCAACCCCCGCGGCATGCCCCCCAGCCCCAGCCCCACCCCCCCCCGCCGCTCACAGCGTCTTCAAATACTCCAACAAGGCACGTTTTTCCGCAGGGTCCAGCTTTTCGGGGAAAAGATGTCCGGCCGCGCTCTTGCCAAACCGCCGCGTGTCAAAATATTCGCGTCGCTGGGAGAGCGATTTTGCGGTCGGCGGCAGCTGGCCGTAGGTGGTGATTTGCAGCCCGACCTTTTCGCGGTCCAAGCGGTCGTTCCGACGCCGCCAGACGACCGGCCGCTGGTCGGCGTGCAACAGATGCCACAGCGTCGGCAGGGACCCGTTGTGCAGGTACGGCGCGGTGGCCCAGATGCCGTCCAGCGGCGGGGCGATGTAGCCGGCCGGCTGCACTTCGACTTTTTCGCCCCCATAGTCGTTAAACCAGCTGGTCGCGTAATGCTGCCGGTGATCGGACTGCAGCGCGTCCCATCGGACGCGATCCGTCCCGACGAGTTCGAGAGACACGATTTTGTTCGGATAGTGCCGCTGATCCGCGTCATAGCGCCCGTGACATGACGCACAGCGACGCTGAAAGATCTGCTGGCCCTCCGCCGCCAGGGCCGCGTCAATCGCGTAGGGATAGCGGGGTGGCTGAAGGGATTCCAGGTACGCCTCAATCGCCCGATAATCTTCCTCCCATTGGCGAAACCGTTCGGGTCCGTTGGCGGGCACCAGCAAAAACTGCATCAGGGCCCGATGGCCACGCGGCACAAAACCGTCGTAATACAACCGCTGCTTTTTCCGGAAATGCCACCAGGCTGGCGCGTCCAAATCGTGGTGCAGCGTGCGCGGCTTGTCCCCGACATCGACCAGATTCAACTCGGCATCCCGATAGTGCATCAGCACAACGCCAAACATAACCGCGTTCGTCGTGCCGCGGCTCGTACCCAGCGGGATGAACAGCGATCCCACATCCATCCGCGCTAAGGGCTTGTCCTGCTTCAGCTTGACAGTCCGCACGTCCTCGGTCAGCGTGGCCAGAGCGAATTGGCTGTTGGGCACCCCAGGAATCACTCGACCGTCCACCTGCCCCTGGTGGCATGAGAGGCAGTTCATGATCCAATTCCCGGCCTCATCTACCACATACTGCAGAGTGGGACCGAACGCACTACCCGGCTCGCCAATCAGCCCGTAGCGATCGTACGCCATCTGTCGCCGGGTGGCGGCATCGGCCAGACGAGCCTTTTCCCGCAGCGGCTCCTCCCAGACGGTCCACAGCTGACTCCAAGTCTCCTGATCGAAATCCGCGGGCAGGTACGCCTTCGACCGCAACAGCCGATAACCACGCTCAGACTCGGTCTCGCCC
>WVZU01000315.1:0-217 GCA_011772275.1 Planctomycetales bacterium
TTGTTGGGTCTTGCGTGGCGAGAGGTTGGCCGGCAGACCCAGCTGGTGCAGCGTGCGGCACCACTGTTTTCGAGCCTGCTGGTAGGCATCGCGCGGCGACGACCCGCTGCTGGACCCCGCCAAATCCCCTTGCCGGGAGCCGGGCTGTTTTTCTTGCGGGTCGAGCAGCGATTCCCGTGCCGCCAGTTCTTGTTCAGCTTTGCGCAGCTGGTGGGTG
>WVZU01000315.1:261-7163 GCA_011772275.1 Planctomycetales bacterium
TCAGGGCATCTTCGCATGCCTTGAGGTCCATTTCCGTCGCGCGTTCGAAGATCTGCTTGGTGATCACGACGCCAGCGACCAGTGCCAGGCCGATCAGGATGTAAGGCCAGCCCGTTCCGTAGATTGCGGTCAGGATGCCCATCAGCAGCAGCATGATGCCAAAGGCGAAGGCAAATCCGGACGCGGCCAGTCCCCAGGAAGGCAGAACCTGGCGGTCGATCAGTTCCTCCAGTTCTTCTTTCAGTTCGGCCTCCTGCCGCTGCAGCTTTTCCAGCTGTTCGTCCACCGCAACGCGCTGCTGCAGCCGCTGGACGCGGTCGCGAGCGTCGTTTAGCGACTGGGCCGGGTTTTCGGTACCGCGGGAGGTGATGGCAGAACCCAAAAGTTCGCCGTCCGCTGGCCGCACCTCCCCCACCTTGGCAGCTCGCCCAGCGTACTTTCGCCAGCGCTGCCTGGCTTGTTTCATCTGCCGGGCCGGGCCCCTCAGCGTGGCGACCATGGCGGCCCGCTCTTCGCGGCTCGATGCCTGCAGTTTTCCAGCGATTTCCAAGTCCTGCCGTTTTTCCTCCAAGGCGGTCTCGCGGCGACGGATTTCCCCGTCCAGTTGGTCCAGCCGTTCGTCCAGCGAACGGATCCAGTCCTGTTGTTCGGCCAGGGCCTCCACGCGAGCCGCCTGTTGTCGCAAAGCGTCGTTGATGGGATAGGTCGCCGCCTGCTGGCGACACCGCTGCCGCTGCAGCTTGACCTGTTTCAGCTCCTGCTGCCGCTGCCCGATCTCAGCGGTCAGTTCCTCCAGCTGCTGGACGTCCGCCGGCAGGATTTGCGGTACCTTGCCCAGTTTGTCCAAGCGTTGGCGAACGGTCTGCAACTGCTGCCACTGCGGGAACAGGGAACTGGCCAGTTCCGCCAACCGGACGCGATGTTCCAGGTCGCGACGTTCTTCTTCCAGGCCGGCGATCTGTTGGGACAGTTCAGCGCGTTGGCTGGTCAGCTGGTGAAACCGGCCCAGCGATTGGCCGACCTGCTGCAGCTGTTCCTGTATCTGGTCATGGCGGTTGAGTAACCGGAAGATTTCCGATTCCGCAGCGGTGCCGCACAACAACTGTTCGCGATCCTTTTTCAGCCGTCGCAAGACGTCGACCAGTGAGACGCGATCCAGTCCGGCGCTGAGGTCGTACAAATGTCGAGCGGCGTCGGTGTCGCTCAGCGTCGCCAGCTCCTGCATTTCGCGCAACCCCACCGCGTAGACGTTGCGGTAGGTTCGTTCGTCCACGCCGCTTAATAATACCCGCAACGCGTGTCCCCCCTGCTGAGCAGTTTCCCCGCCCGACGGGTCGCAGCGGACGACGTGCACATGGTCCTCAGCAAACGGGTCGCGGCCGGCATCGGCGTCCAGCCGCCGTTGGATTTGGTACGTTCCCGTCGCCGTTTTGACCCGCAACGACCCGCCGGGAAGACCGTCACCGCGAGGCGGCAGATAACGCTGACGCCGATCGGGCGTCAGGCCGTAGAACATCGTCCGCACGAACTGCAGCAGGGTTGTCTTGCCCGCCTCGTTGCGTCCGTAAATGACGCTGACCGCTTCGGAAAGACCCTCGATCTGCAGGCCGCTGAAGTTGCCAAAACCGTCGACCGAAATATCCAGAATCTTCATGATCAGGGGAAGTTCTTATTGAGTGGTGGCGAAAGGGGGCCATCCGGCTGGGAACCCCGGCGACCGCAGCTTCAGGGGGCCGCCTGACCGCTTAACATCTCCACGCCCAGCGTGGCCGCTGCTTGTAATACCTCACTACGCGTTTTTGAGTCGGGAATGTCCAGGGCGGCGGAAAGTTCGGCCGGCAACGGGTCCAGGTATCGGCTCAGATCGATCTTGGTGCCCGGTTCGGCGGTCAGCTGCCGGACGTTGCGTAAAAACTCACCCAGCATCGTCTCTTCCTCGTACCATGCCGGGGTAAAATCGTGGCGCGGTTCGGACCTCAGACTCGCGGTCCACAAGGCCGGCGTGTGATGACCGAATTGGACCCGCAGCTTGCCAACCAGATCCTCCGCCAGGCGGCCAGACCGCAAGCCGCCCAACAGCGGGCCCTGACCCGTGACGGTCAGGTTGATCAACAGTGGCCGATCGGCATGGTGGGCCAACAAATCTTGCAGCCGCTGGCGAGCCGCCAGTTCCAGCTGGATGGCGTCGACCGTAGCGTCAATCTCGATCCGCTCGGTGTGCCAGCGCACCACGTCGGTCACGACCGGTGTCAGGCGCACGGCACGCGCTGGTGAAATTTCCACCAGGCTGCAACCGTAAGGCCCGCTGGCGTCGGGGCTGCGGCCCTGCGGGCTGCCGCAGGCGTGAATCGTGATCGGCTGGCTGGCGATTGTCTGCTGCTGATCGTGACCTCCCAGGGCCCCATAGTCGATCGCGTGCCGCTCCATCCGCTGAAGATCCGGCAGGGAACTGGCGGTCCCAATCGTGAAGTGATCCTGATCGTGGTCTGGATCCGTGCTGACCGCGTCGGCGGTTACGATCCGCGCGGTCGCTCGGCCGACGCGCCGATGCCAATGCTGATTTGCCTGGCCTGCTCCCAAACGGACGACGTTTGCCGGTAACAAGGATTGAGCAGACCAGTCGTTGCCAGGGTCGTCGGGTCCGGTCAGCCAGTAGATTGGTATCTTTTCTGCGGCGAGCCGTTCGCATTGTTCTACCAGAAAAAAAATCTCCCGCGGCCCGCACCGTTCGGCCGACAGAACATTGCCGGCCAGTAGCAGAAAATCCGCGTCCTCGGCGATCGCCGTGTCAAAGACCTTTTCCGCGGCGCGCAAGGGGGCATCGCTCAACACGTCTTGCAGGTGCGACGGGACTTCGGCGATGCCTTCGATGGCCGAGTCCAGCCGAAGATCGCCGGCGTGGACGAAACGCAGGTAACATTCAGACATACGCGCCTCCATGCGCCCAAAAGCAGCAGCGGGGCCAGCTACACACAGCTCAACTGCCAGCCGGTACCGCCGGGATCACCGGGCAGATCATCTCGCCAGGCGCCACCCGGCGGGTCACCACCTTTTCGCTCGCCCCCCGGCCGGCGGCAAGCGAAAAAGTCCCCGCAGCCTGCACCACAGCGCCTGCACCACAGCGCCTGTTGCACCGGGGTCAGTTTAGCGGGGAGGGCAGCCAGCGGCTATGCTGATCTGCCTGTAAAGGCCCGNNNACAAACGGGTGCTAGAACAGCTAGCACGGGCCTTGGCAGGGCGGATTGGCGGTGGCCGGCATGCAAGCTGGTGCCCTTCGACGGCGCTTTGTCATCGGCTAAAATGACCGGCTTTGAAAAAAAGCAGAGCAGAGCCCAAAGTTCAGCGGGGGTAGGAGATGGGAAAGCACAAGGGGACGATCGCAATCTTGACCGGCGGCGGCGATGTACCGGGCTTGAATCCGGCGATCCGAGGGGTGACGTATCGGGCCCTCCGCGAGGGGTATCGGGTCCTGGGTATCCGGCGGGGCTGGGCTGGTCTGGTGGAATGGAATCGGGACGATCCGGCGTGCCGTGACGAGTACGTTTTGGAATTGACCGAGGATGCCGTGAATCGCGCGGGGCGGACCGGCGGGACGTTCCTGCACACCTCGCGGACTCGGCCCAGCGCCCTGCCGCATATCGTGGTGCCGGACCACCTTCGCGAGAAGTATGCGGATGAAAAAAATGATTTGACCGCCGAGGTGCTCAAAAACCTGGAGGCGCTGGGGATCGACTTTTTAATAGCGATCGGCGGCGACGATACGCTCAGCTACGCCCTGCGGTTGCACCAGGAGGGGGTGAACGTGATCGCGATCCCCAAGACGATGGATAACGACGTGCCCGGCACGGACTATTGCATCGGGTTTAGCACCTGCGTGACCCGCACGATCCAGCTGACGCGGGAATTGCGCACTTGCGCCGGCTCGCACGAACGGTTCCTGGTGGTCGAGGTCTTTGGCCGCTACGCCGGCTTCACGGCCCTCCTGCCCGCCATGGCGGGGGCGGCCGATCGCTGCCTGATCCCGGAATGCGAGTTTGACGTCGAACATCTTACCCAGCTGCTGGTGGCAGATCGGAATCACAATCCCAGCCGCTATTCCGTGGTGCTGATTTCCGAAGGGGCCAAGATGACCGGCGCAAACGAGATGGTTTTTGAAGGGGAAGAACAGGATCAGTACGGCCACAAAAAGCTGGGCGGAATCGGTGACGTCGTCGCCAAACGGTTGAAGGAGCTCTCTCCCAAATTCAACAAGGGCCGCCGCGTGAATGTGATCAATCAGCGGTTGACCTACATGGTCCGCTGCGGAGACCCCGATGCCATCGACTCGATTGTGCCCATGGCCTACGGCACGCTGGCGCTGGACCTCGTCCTGCAAGGTATCTCCGGCCGCCTGGTCGCCCTCCGTAACGGCTGCTATGACTCGGTGCCCATCGAAAAGGTGATGGGGAAAAGCAAGGTCGTGGACGTCGCCAAATACTACAACGTCCAGCGCCTCCGCCCCAAGTACGAAACCTTCCAGAATCAGCCCCTGTTCATCATGACCAGCGAGGATTGAACTGCCCGCCAGGATCAAACGCCCGAAAGCGGGGGCGGTTCGCGGAGTTGGAGGCGGGGGCGGTTCGCGGGGGCGAGAGCGGGTACGGTCCGGATCGCGGCAAGCGGGGAGCGGGGCGGGGTGGGTCAGGACCGTTGTCTCAAGAGGCGGTTGGTGCGTTGCACCAGCAGAGCGGCGTCGAAGGGTTTGGTAAAGACCTCGTCCACCAGGCCGGGATCGAGCGGGGAGGGTGGTCGGTTGGCGGACACCAGGGCCACTATCACGACGTTCGCCAGCTCGCGGCGGCGGCGGAGATTGCGGCAGATTTGCAAAACGTCGATGGGGCCGATGTCAAGGTCCACGATGACACAGTCGGGGGCCCGCGTTTCGGCCTGGATGCCGGCCTCAAACCCGCTGCCGGTCTGAGCGATCTGATAGCCGGGCCGTCTGCCAAACTCCTGCTGCAGGCCAGCGACCACCGCCGGGTCGCGGACCACCAGCAGCACATTGGCTGCCGCCACTTCGTTCAAATTCTCCAGGGGAAGATTGTGGTCCTTCAGAAATTCAATCAAGCTCTCGCGCGGGATACGACGGTGCCGCGAACCGGGCACGCGATAACCTTTCAACCGGCCGGTGTCAAACCATTTGTTGACGGTGCTGGCCGCCACCTGGCAAATCTTGCCGACCTGTCCGCTGGTGTAGGTCTTGATCATCAATCCAGAAACCCTGTCAATTCCGAACTGCGGTAGGGCTGCTGCAGCTTTTGCATCGCGCGGGCTTCGATCTGCCGGATGCGTTCCCGGGTCACCTTGAACACGTAGGCGACCTCTTCCAGCGTGTAATTTTGGCCGTCGCCCAAACCGTACCGCAATTTGATAATCTCTCGCTCACGCCAGCTCAGCGATTCCAGCAGTTTCATCACCCGGCCGCGCAGCATGGTGTGCATCGCCCCGTCTTCCGGGTTCTCCTCCTGATCGTGCGGAATCAGATCGGCGAATTTGTTGTCTTCGGTGCGGCCGATGGGGGTTTCCAGGCTAAGCGGTGTGCGGCTGATCCGCACGATCTGCCGCACTTCGTCCACGCCCATCTTCAGGGCCTGAGCCAGTTCTTCATGGGTCGGCGGCCGGCCCAGCTGGTGCTGCAGCTGGTTCATCGTCTCGCGGACCCTGGCCACGCTGGGCATCATGTGGCAGGGCACGCGAATCGTGCGGGCCTGATCTGCAATCGCTCGCGTGATCGCCTGCCGAATCCACCAGGTCGCGTAGGTACAGAATTTGAAGCCGCGGCGATATTCGAACTTGTCCACCGCCCGCATCAGGCCCGCATTGCCCTCCTGGATCAAATCCAACAGGCCCACGCCCCGCTTGCGATATTTCTTGGCGATCGAAACCACCAGCCGCAAATTGCCCTCCGATAGCTGCTGTTTCGCCCGGCTATAAGCGGCGTACAGCTGCAACATCCGCTTGACCCGCCGCCGCAGTTGAGCGGGTGATTCTTGGGTGGAGTGAAGCAGAGCGGCGTATTCGCCGGCCAGGCGTTGCCACTTTTCGCGAGCGACGCCACGACGTTTCCTGTCGCGGATCCGCCGCCTTAGCCGAGTGGCACGATCGGCCAGCTCGACCAGGTCTTGCCGTTGAGGTTCCAGGTGCTCAAGCCGCAAACCAAGCTCTTCAATCAGAACCACCACCCGCCGACGACGCCGACAGATACGCCGCCACGCCCGTTCCCGCCGTACCCGCTTCTGACGCCGATGGATGACCAACGCAAAGTCTTGGCGGTTGGCCTCCAAAAGACCCTCCAACGTCTGAAGATTGTGAGGGAGACGACCCAAAATCTGATGCTTTTCCAACCGGTCGCTGACCGCTACCTGGACCGTCCGGTCAAAAGGCAATTGGCCGTCCGCGACACGCCGCAACCGGCTGACCGCCATCCGCGCCACCAGGTCCGACTCCAGCAACACCCGGCGAAAACGCCGCCGATTCGACTCGACCCGCTCTGCCAACTCCAGCTCCTCGGCTCGCGTCAACAACGGAATCTGGCCGATCTGGTTGAGGTACATCCGTACCGGATCGTCCGACCAGGACTCGGCCCGGTCTACCCAACCGCCCTCGTCGTCCCCTTCCGACAGATCGACATCGATCGACCGACCGTCCCGCGGCCGCCGCAAGCGGTCGCCGTGCGCCCGGTCCACCCGTCGGGTCCCCGACGCCGACCCGCCCAAAGGCCTCTGGCTGGAATCTGTCAGATACATGTTGGTTTCTACAGTTGCCATCGTTGTTTTCGCTCGCTCTGGCGGTCCTTCCGTTCACTCAGACACCACATCGCCGGGCCTCTTCCGTCCACCCTATCGCCGGGCCTCTTCCCACCC
>WVZU01000263.1 GCA_011772275.1 Planctomycetales bacterium
GGAAAGCGGACGTCGCACAGATACATCCGCGTAAAGAATGCGAACGATGTGGTAATCAGTGCCACAAAGCATCCCCAAAACACCAGCTTGTCATTCTTCGTATCCATCAATCAGTTTCTCCGCTGTGGAAGGGAATTGAGGTCCGAGTAAAATCCGCCGTCGATCGGCCCATCGGACCTGGCGGGCAGGAATCGGGCTTCGCCTACTTGACGCTGTGGCCTCCGCTGGCCGTGACAGCACCGCCACCAAACCCGGCAAACGGATCGATAAGTGAAGTTCCGAGTATACATGCCGCGGTCCGCAAGTAAACCGTTGTGGGGTAGCGACTTTCGAGCAAATTGCCGCAGAGCGAGGATGCCTGGTTTTTTTCGCTGTATTTCCCCGTTTTCCAAATCGCTGTGTTTGCCTAGTTTCCAGAAAGTGTCCTGAAACGAGCCGTCGGCAAGACCTGGCTCGTCAGGCCCGCCTCCCTTGACCGCCGACAACCTAAGTTCCTACTATCTCGCGGCTTATACACGATTCACCCCAACTTGCTCGCCACGGCGACGGCCGCGGCGGTGGGATGGGAGAGGTTGCGCGGTAACCCCACCGGGGGGGCGGGAAATTCCGCGGAACGGCACGCCAAAAGGAAGCCCACCATTTTCCGTCATTGTGTCAACGTGGCCTGGTTCTGCTTCAAGTGGTCCTTGCTGGCCGGGATCGTGTGCGCGGTCGTGGCCTTGTGGTACTTTCGCGACACCCTGGACAACGAAATTCGCGACCAGGTCCAGTCGACACTGGCCGCCCACTTCGATCAGTTGGAGGTCCGGGTCCAGGAAGCCGAGCGTCTGGAAGGCAAGGGGTTGCTGATCCGCGGTCTTTCGCTCTCCCAGCGCGATGCACGCGGCCCGCTGTCGGAGTTGGCTTTTTTCGAAGAGGTCTTTCTGGCCTGCCGCACGGATCTTCAGGACCTGATCAGCGGCGATCTTGACGTGCGGCATGTGAGCATTCGCCGCGCCACCGTCCGCGCCACGCGTCGTCCCGACGGCTCGTACAGCACCGACACCCTGCTGCCCATCCCTCAACTGGGCCCTGCCAAGGCCGTCACGCACATTGAAAACGGGACGCTGATCGTCTTCGATCCGCTGAAGAATCCTTCCAGCACCCTGACGCTGCGCGACATCAACCTGGTCATCACACCCGGCGCGACCGCCGCGGAGGGGGCCGGCCTGCAGCCAAGCCATCGATTGGAAGGGTCCTTGTCGGGCGATCATTTCGGTCGCACGGAAGTGCAAGGCTGGTTTGACGAACTCTCGCGTCGGTGGAGCGTGGGGGGGCGCGTGCATGACTTGTCGCTGTCCCCAGAACTTTCCAAGTCGCTGCCGGGCAACAGCGGAAATTGGTTGCGCCCTCTGGAACCCTTCCGGGGCAACGTGGCCCTCTCGTTTCGCGCCGATGCCGACCCGGCGCGGCAACCGCACTATCACTTTGACGTACGCGGAACGCTTAGCCGGGGGCGGATCGATGACCAGCGGTTGCCCTATCCCTTGACCGATGTCTCCGGCACGGTGCGGCTGGACCAGAACGGATACAAGATCGAAAACATGACCGCGCGCAGCGGGCGGACCGTCCTCTCGCTGACCGGTAGACAAAACGGCTACGGACCCGGCAGCCATTTGCTGCTGGAAGGTCGTGGGCAGCGCGTCGTGCTGGACCAGCAGATGGTGCAGGCGATGCCGCCCCACTGGCAGGAAATCTGGCACAAGTACCAACCCGCCGGTGAGGTCAATGCCGACGTAAAACTCGAATTCGACGGGGAAAGGTGGCGCCCGGAATTTATTGTCGAATGTGCCGATGCGGCCTTCACCCATCACCGCTTTCCCTACCGGATGCAACACACCAGTGGCCGCATCACGTTAAAAGATGACGTGATGAACGTCCGCCTCCTGGCATATGCCGGCAGCCAGCCGGTTCGTATCGAAGCGGAAATTACCCGACCCGGCCCGCAAGGCATCGGTTACCTGGTGGCCCGCACCGAAAATCTGCCCCTGGACGAACGCTTCTACCAAGCCTTGACGGAAAAGACCCGCCGCATCGTCAAGGCCTTCGCCCCCCAAGGCAGCATCAACGGTTACGTACGCGTCAAACGCAATCGGCCCGACGCGCGCTGGGAACATCACTTTGTCATCGACCTGAACAACATCGGCATCAAATACGAAAAATTCGCTTACCCCTTGCGCGACGTCCGCGGCCGTCTGGAGGCGGTCAACCGCCACTGGACCTTCCACAACCTGGTCGGCACCAATGACACAGGAATTGTCACCGCCAGTGGCCAGTCCGTCCCCGTCCAGGAGGGCCACCAGCTGACCATCCGCATCAACGGCAACAACGTCCCCCTGGACGAAGAACTGCGCAAATGCCTCCCACCCAGGATGCAACAGGTCTGGACCCGCTTGCGGCCGCGGGGATCGGTCAGCCTCGATGCCCAGTTGAGCTACGATTCGTGGAAAAAAGATCTGGACATGACGGTCCGCACCGCCATGCAAGACGATGGCATTCTGATCGAACCCGATTTTTTCCCCTACCGCCTGGAAAACGTCCGCGGACACGCCACCTTCAGGCCGGGACACGTGCAACTGACCAACATCACCGCCACCCACGGCCGCACGCGCTGGGCATCGCAGGGCGCCTGCCAGATCGGTCAGGACGGGTCTTGGGAATGCCGGCTGCACAATCTGACCGCCGATCATTTACATATCGATCGGGACTTGCTGCTGGCCATGCCGCCCAAGCTGCGCTCGGGCCTGGCATCGCTGAATTTTTCCGGGCCCTTGAACCTCGCTGGCGGAATCCGCTTTTCGCAAGCCGCAGCGGCCCACGCACCCCTCCAGACCAGCTGGGACATGCAGCTCAACACCCTCCAAGGACGCATCGACTGCGGCATCGTGCTGGATCAGGTCAGCGGAGGCCTGCGGCTGGTGGGCGGATACGACGGGCAACAATTTCGCAGCCACGGCTGGCTGGACGTCGACTCCCTGCTGTACAAGGGCTTTCAATTTACCAAGGTCCAAGGGCCCTGCTGGTTCGGCGAAGACCAAATTATCTTCGGGGCCGGCGTCCAGCCCCAGCGCCCCGGCGAACCACCCCAGCGGATCACGGCATGGGCCTACGACGGTGCCCTGGCTGCCGACTGCCAAATCGCACTGGGTGATACCACCCGTTTCCTGCTGGACGCCCAAGCGGTCGACGGCGACTTGAACCGGTTTGCCACCGAAGCCCTGCATGGCTCAACCGAATTGGCCGGTAAAGTAACTGCCAACCTACGCCTCCGCGGCAGCAATCGCGGCATCCACACACTGCAAGGAAGCGGCAATGCCGTGGTCAAAAACGGTGACGTCGACCAATTGCCCCTCGTCCTCTCGCTGCTGAAGTTCCTCAGCGAAACCCCCTCCCAACGCAAGCGGTTTGATAACAGCGATGTCAAGTTCCGCATCGACGGCAGCCACATCCTCCTGGATGAAATCAATTTTTACGGCGATGCCATCAGCCTGCGGGGCAAAGGCGAAATGGACTTGGACCGCCACATCCGGATGGTCTTTCACGCCACGGTCGGCCGCGATCGTGGGAAATTGCCCGTGGTCGGGCCCGTGCTGGGTATGGCCAGCAAACAGTTGATGCTGATCTACGTACACGGCACGATCGATAATCCCCAAACCACACGCGAAGCCCTGCCCGGACTCCGCCGCGCCGTCCAGGAAATCGAAACCGGCCTCACCGAACCCAACCAGGATAAGTCCATGCTGCGCAAGACCCAGGACTGGTTCGATGCGGTTCGTCCGAAAAGTCCCTTGCGAAGCGCCGAACAGCCCTGAGGCGGAAGGAGGGGGTGAGGGAAGGCGCAGGTGAAGGGAGCACGGGTGAAGGGCAGCACGGATGAGGGGGAGTACAGGTGACGAGGCGCGTGTCCAAGCTTCAATTGTCCCGGCCACGGCTCAGCGATAGAATCCAGTCCGCTGGGCAACGGCCGCCGGACCCCTCCAGGCACGAGGTTCGTATGCAGTTCATCAAGATGCACGGAGCGGGCAACGACTATGTTTATGTCGATTGCTTTGCTGAACAGGTGCCAAAGAATCTCCCGCAGACCGCGCGGCGCATCTCCGACCGGCATTTTGGCGTGGGAGGGGACGGCTTGATCCTCATCCACCCCAGCAAGATCGCCGACGCGCGGATGCAAATGTTCAATGCCGATGGCTCGGAGGCCGAAATGTGTGGCAACGGGCTCCGCTGCCTCGCCAAGTATGTGTACGAGTCAGGCATCGCCCGCAAACCGGATCTGCGTATCGAAACCGGTAACGGCGTGCTGGAGGTGCAACTGGAGGTGACCGGCCAGCAGGTACAACGCGTGCGGGTCGACCTGGGGGAACCGATCCTGCAGGCAGACCGCATCCCGACAACCTTGGCCGGCAACCCCGTGGTCGACCAACCGCTGGAAGTCGGCGAGCGGACATTTAACGTGACCTGCGTATCCATGGGCAACCCGCACTGCGTAATCTTTGTGGACGAGGCGACCGACGACCTGGTGCTGAACGTGGGACCGCAAATCGAACGGGCGGCCGAGTTCCCCAATCGCGTCAATGTGGAATGGGTGGAAGTCCACGGCCCCGCGGAGGTCCGCCAGCGGACCTGGGAACGCGGATCGGGCGAAACCCTGGCCTGCGGGACCGGCGCAGGGGCCGTATGCGTCGCCGGCGTCCTGACCGGACGCACCGAACGTAAGATCCTCAATCATCTGGCCGGCGGCGACCTCGAACTGCAGTGGGGCCAGGACAACCACGTTTTCCTGACGGGACCAGCCGTCGAAGTATTTCGCGGACAGTGGATACCCGCTGAGGCAAACACCGACGATTGAAAAAAGTGCCGATCACAAAAGTTTCGGCCCGGCGTTCCCTTAAAAAAACGCCAGGCCACCCCCCAAAACCCCAACCCGCCCCCCCCAATGAAACGTTCGACTCCCCTGATCACCAACACGGCCGCCCTCTGCACCAGTGTCCTTGTCCGCCGCTGGATGAGCAGTCTCGACTTTCGGGCCGCCTATTACGATACCCGTGTCGATCCCAGTCGGGCCGCATGCCGCCAGCGCGGCATCTACGTCTTTTGGCACGAATACATGCCCTTCTTGTTGTACCTCCGCGGCCATTGCGATCTGGCGATGTTGATGAGCCAACATCGGGATGCCGATATTCTGTCCCGGCTGGCCCTGCATTTCGGATTCGAGTTCGTCCGCGGATCGACGCGGCGCGGTGGGCCGCGGGCGTTGCGAGACCTGATGAGGAAAAGCCAGACACACCACCTGACCATCACGCCGGACGGACCACGCGGGCCACGCCGCCGGCTGGCAGCCGGTTGCATCTACCTGGCTGCCAAGCTGCACATGCCGATCATCGCCATCGGACTCGGCTACGACCGGCCGTGGCGGTTAAATACCTGGGACCGCTTTGCGATTCCCCGCCCCTGTTCACGAGCGCGTGCCATCCCCAGCCCAATGCTGTGGATCCCGGCCGACCTGGATCGCGACGGGATCGAGTGGCATCGGCGGCATGTCGAGCGGGTACTGTTGCGGTTGACGGCCGAAGCCGAAGCGTGGGCCGAGGCCGGCACGCGGAAAGAGAACGAAGTGGTCGTGGGCCCGGCCACGCGGCCGTTGCCGGCGACCGCAAATTCGCCGCTGGAAATTCTGCAAGCCGGACCCCCCTCCCCCCCCACCGTGAACAGGCTCGACCGAGCCGCTTGACAGNNGGGCCCCATCGGCGAAACGGCAAAAGATCTGCCGCCTGCCGCCCTCCCGCCATCGTGTCCGCCCGGAAAATCGTGTCCGCCCGGAAAACCGGCCTCTGGAAAACGTCTCCCTACCCCGTGGACGTGGCAAGCCGGTCGCGGGCCATTCGGTTGAAAACGGTTCGCATCCCCATCCGCCGCTCGTCCTGTGTCAGGACCAAAATTTCCCCCTCGCCGGTATCGCGAAAGCCGTCAAGACTCTCGGCGACCACGGAATTGCCGAAACTCGTAGCGTGTTTTGGCCGCTGGAAAAATCGAGCGTTTACGGATCATCTGCCGCCGCTTTTCGGCCTGTGTGCCACCCCCACCCAACCGGCCGCTCCGCTCGGCGGACCTGGACCGCTTCGGTAGGGAGCACTACAGTGGTTGAGCACAACATGGGGTTCGCCCGACAATTCCTAGTGTGGGGCCCGTCGCACGAATCCAACGATTACCTCCGGTGCATACCCGCCATGCAGGGCGATCCACTTTTTCAACAACCGGCACTCGCCGCCAGCGGTGACGAAGACCAGCCGCTGACGGTCACGCAGTTGACCCGGCAGATCAAGGACCTGCTGGAAGGTTCGTTTCCCTCCCTCTGGATGGTGGGTGAGATCTCCGATCTGTCCCGGCCACGTTCGGGCCACGTTTATCTGACGCTGAAAGATGACAGCTCGCAAATCCGAGCGGTGCTTTGGAGATCGACGGCGCAAAAACTGTCGGTCGATCTGCACGACGGCCTGGAGGTCATCTGCCAGGGTGGCCTGGACGTGTACGCACCCCGCGGCAGCTACCAGCTGGTCATCCGCCGCTTGTTGCCCAAGGGCGTCGGCGCGCTAGAACAAGCCCTGCGGAGGTTGAAAGAAAAGCTGACGCGTGAAGGCCTCTTCGATCCAGCTCACAAACAGCCTTTACCTGCTTTTCCCCGCAAGATTGCGGTCGTCACCAGTCCCACCGGAGCGGCCATTCACGATTTCTTGCAGGTGGTGCGTCGACGGTACGCGGGCGTTCAGCTGCTGGTCGTCCCCGTCCGCGTTCAGGGAGCCGGTGCGGCGGAAGAGATCGCCGCCGGCATCCGGCTGGTCAACCGCCTGAAAAGCAAAGTCGACGTAATGATCGTGGGTCGCGGCGGCGGCAGCATGGAGGACCTCTGGTGCTTTAACGAAGAGGCCGTGGTCCGCGCCATTTACAAGTCACAGGTACCGGTCGTTTCTGCAGTCGGCCATGAAATTGACGTCACCCTGGCCGATCTGGCGGCGGATGTACGTGCCTTGACGCCCAGCGAGGCGGCCGAACGCGTGGTGCCGGATACCGCAGAACTGACCGGGCTGCTGACCCATTACCAGCAACGCCTGCTGGCCGGTCTGCGGGGTCGAGCCGCCACGGCGCGCTCGCGCGTCGAAGCCCTCGCCGCTTCGCGCGTCTTTCGCCGTCCCTTCGACACCGTGCGCGATCACCAGCGGCGGCTGGACGAATGGAACCAGCGGGCCCACCGCGCCATCCGTACGCTGGCCGATTTAGCCGGCCGGCAAACCCGCGCCGCGGCCGCCCAACTCGAATCGCTCAGCCCCCTCGCCGTGCTCGGACGCGGCTACTCCGTCACCCGCCGCCTGCACGACGGAAAGCTGATCCGCGACGCGAAAAAATTAACCACCGGCGAACAGATTGTCACCAGGTTCCAGCACGGTGAAACCGTCAGCCGCGTCGAACAAATCCGCAAACAGACAGACTCGATCTAACCACCGCCCCTCCCGNNTCCTCCCACCGCCAACCCATCACATGCCGGTTGTCCCCTCCGATTGGCCTTCCCCTCCCATCCGCCTCGTGCCGCGAAGGCCACATGCCGTCCGCCCTGCGATCTTACGCCGCCTGCAGACCCAACGAGAAACACGAGACGCGAAAGAACAAACGCGGCAGCGGCACACATCGCGAGGAACCGCAGGGGATGGCAGCGGCAGGGACAACTGCAGAACCTTTCGCGTCAAGGGGGTACGAGTATGGCTGCTGAGCACCTGTTTGATTCATGCACGCTCGCTGTTGCATTGCGTCCTCCCGGCAACCGTTCTTTCGGTCAACATCTTTTCCACCCAAAGCACCCTGCTGCGCTCGCGCGTTTTTCGCGGAAATGCTGTCCGGTTCTCCGCAAATTTCCCTGGATCCTGGCACGCGCATTTTTTTTTGCAAATCTTCCCTGCGGGTGGTTTGACAGTGCGAGGTGCTAGCGTAAAATCAGCATCTTTGAAATTGCTTGTTCAGGAAAAAATCTGCACGGCGACGCCTTTCGTTAACGCCGTTCTCCTAAATCGTGTGCGGCCTGCCGGGTGAGCAGGCTGGACACTTCGCATCACGAGGGTGCGATGCGACGCGCTGAAGGTGTGCGCCGATGGAGTCGTGCAGGAAGTGGCCTCCGGCGATATGGAAATCCTGGTAAAGCTTCGTGATGTGCTCGCGCATCGTTTGGGGCAGGAACGCTACGAGTTGTGGTTCGGCGCGCGAACCCGATTCCTGGTGGACGATAGTTTATTGACGGTCGAGGTCGCCACCGCCTTCTTTCACGACTGGCTGCGAGCGAATTTTCGGGATGTTTTGCAGCAAAGTGCCGCAGAAGTCTGCGGCCAGTCGGTCCAGATCGCGTTTCGCATCAATCCCGATCTCAGCAAAACGACCTCGTTGGACGAGGAGGATACGCGTCCTGCGGACGACAAGTTGTCGGACCCTGCCGAGACGGCCGCAGCAGCGGAAAAAACGTCCCGCCACCCTGGCCGTGGCAAGGGCCGGTTATCGACCAGGCGGCCGCCGAGCGCGGACGGTTCAAGCGGTGTGCCGTTTTCCAACTTCGAAACCTTCGCCGTCGGCCATGGCAATCGCGTCGCCTTCGCTTCGGCACAACTGGCTGCCGATCGGCCAGGTTCCGTCACGCCGCTGTACCTGTGGGGCGGCACGGGCGTGGGAAAGACGCACCTCATGGAAAGCATTTGGTCGGCTGTTCAACAAAGCCGGCCCGAGTCCAGTGCCGTCATGCTGGCGGCGGAACAGTTTACCAGCCTGTTCCTCGAAGCGCTGCACCACAGCGGCCTGCCCAGTTTTCGTCGTAAGTACCGCAGCGTCCAGCTGCTGATGATCGACGACATCCAGTTCTTCGACGGCAAGAAGGCCACCGTAG
>WVZU01000261.1 GCA_011772275.1 Planctomycetales bacterium
CTGGTCGAGTTTGGCGATCTGCGGCTGACCATCGGTTATTACGTCGACGCTTTGACCGTGGTCATGTTCTGCATGGTGACCATCATCGCCACGTGCATCCACTTCTACGCCATGGGCTACATGCACGACGAACTGGTGGAGGACTACGAGGATCACGAGATCGCCATGCCGGGCGGCGGCCATTATCACCGGCGGGGTCGCTATCACCGCTTCTTTCAATATTTTTCGCTGTTTTGCTTCAGCATGCTGGGGATTGTCATTTCGGGCAACGTGGCGATGACTTTTGTGTTTTGGGAGCTGGTCGGTATCTGCTCGTACTTTTTAATCGGCTTCTATTTCGAACGGCACAGTGCGTCCACGGCGGCCAACAAGGCCTTCATTGTCAATCGCGTGGGCGACTTCGGGATGATCATCGGCATGATGGCTCTCTTTGGCGCCCTGGGGACTTTCGACTTCGGTGGCGACCATGGCATTTTTGCTCGAGTGCGGCCCGCGGAGTACGCTGGTGCGACGGGGGTGGTGGAGAACAAGTATCGGCAGATCGTACCGGACGGCATGGTGCAGGCCGCGGCTAGCGGGGAGGTGGAATCGATTGTCAAGGATCATCTGGTTCAGCCCGCGGGCCGGGAGGGGGCCCGGGCCGAGATCGCCGCGCGGACCGATACTTGGCGCAGCGAAGGGTGGGGGTACGCCCTGTTGGTCGTGGCCGGCCTGGGGATTTTTTGCGGGTGTGTGGGGAAGAGTGCCCAGTTCCCGCTGCATACCTGGCTGCCCGACGCCATGGAGGGCCCCACGCCCGTGTCTGCCCTGGTGCACTCGGCGACAATGGTCGCGGCGGGCGTGTTTCTGGCAGCCCGCTTCTATCCGGTCTTTACCCCGGTGGTGTTGCTGGTGATCGCGGTGGTCGGTTGCATCACCCTCTTCATGGCGGCCACGATTGCCATCACCGCCACGGACATCAAGCGGGTACTGGCCTATTCGACCCTGTCGCAGTTGGGTTACATGATGTTTGCTTTGGGCGTGGGCGGCTGGGTAGCGGGCGTGCTGCACCTGATCACACACGCTTTCTTCAAGAGCTTGCTGTTCCTCTGTTCGGGTTCGGTCATTCACGCCGTGCACAGCAATGAAATGACCGACATGGGGGGGCTGCGCCGCAAGATGCCGATTACCGCGTACACGATGTTGGTCGGCTGTCTGGCGATTATTGGGGCGGGCATCCCGCTGGTGGTGGGGTTAAGCGGTTATTATTCGAAGGACGCGATCCTGGCTCAGGCGCTGTCGTTTGGCAACGAAAACGGGGCTTGGAAGGTCATGTTCTTCGTTGCTGCGGGGGGCGCGGCGATCACGGCGTTTTACATGTTTCGCTTGTGGTTCATGACGTTCGTTGGCCCGCCTGGTGACCAGCACCGTTACGAGCACGCGCACGAGTCGCCGGCTGTGATGTGGGTGCCGTTGGTGGTGCTGTCCGTGTTCGCAATTTTCGTGGCCACGCCGCCGCCCTGGTCCTTAACCCACAATGCCAGTTCGCCCCTGAACCAAATGCTGGAACAGGCCGTGCCCGACGGGGTGGCGGCGGGGATGGCCGGGGCGGGCGTGGTGATTCCGGCCGAGCATGCCTCGCACGCGGCGGCGATCCACGTGCAGGCCGGCCTGATCGCCGCCGGTACGGCCGCCGCCGGCTTGCTGCTGGCCTGCTGCATCTACTGGTGGCGCCTCATCGATCCGGCCGAAGTCCGCAATATGTTCGCGGCGCTGTACGGTTTCTTGCGCAACAAGTGGTGGTTTGACGAATTGTACAACGTGATCTTCGTCCAGCCGACGCTGCTGGTGGGACGCCTCGTCGCCGGGTTGGACCGTCGAGCCATCGATGGTTTGATCGACGGGATGGCGCGGTGGGTAAACCTGTTTTCAGGCGGGTTCGATCGCTGGATCGACCGCACGTTTGTCGATGGACTGGTCGACTGGATCGCGGCACGCACGTACGCTGTCGGCTTGACTTTGCGGAGGGTGCAAACCGGGCAGATCCGCCAGTATGTCGTCTTGATCGTGGTGGGAACGGTGGCCCTGTTCCTGCTGACCACACTGGGAATGACGCAATGAATCCTTACGTAATACCCCTCAGCCTGCTGGTGTTTCTGCCCACGCTGGGTGCCTTCGTCTTGTTGTTTTTCGGGCGGGACAACCAGCAGGGAATCAAGTATTTCGCGCTGGTCGTGACGATCGCCACGTTTTTGCTGAGTGCCTACATGGCGTTGCCGGCGCCGGAGGGTGTCAACAACGCTCAGTTTTCCCTCGCCGCAGACGCGGTGGCGGAAATGCAAAAAGTGTTTCGCTACGACTGGATTCCCTCCTTCAACATTCAATATTACATGGGAATCGACGGGATCAGTTTTCCCTTGCTGCTGCTGACCTCGTTCATCTCCATGCTGGCCATGGCGGCCAGCTGGCCGATCACCAAGCACGTCAAAGCGTATTGTATCCTGTTTCTGTTGCTGGAAACCGGCATGCTGGGCGTCTTCATGGCCCTCGATTTCTTCCTGTTCTACGTGTTCTGGGAAGTCATGCTGCTGCCGATGTACTTCCTGATCGGCGTCTGGGGCGGGCCGCGGCGCGAGTACGCGGCGATCAAGTTCTTCCTGTATACCCTGGTGGGCAGCGTGCTGATGCTGATCGGCATCCTCATGCTTTACTTCAACAGTGACCTGCGGGCCCTTACCGACGAGCAGCTGGTTGAAGCGCATGTGGTGGAGAGCGTGTCTGCGGCGGCTGCCTGGCGGGAGGGGGTGCCCAGCCTGGAAGAAGCGCCCCAGACCAGGCAGCATACGTTCAATATCCTGGCGCTGCAGCAGATGGGGCAACATACCCGGCTGTTCAGTGAGGGCGTGTTCACCGAAGGGGGCAAATCGGTCCAGTGGTGGGCCTTCGTGCTGCTGTTCATCGGCTTTGTGATCAAGGTGCCCAGCGTGCCGGTGCACACGTGGTTGCCCGACGCGCACGTCGAAGCCCCCACCCCCATTTCCATGATCCTGGCCGGCGTCCTGCTGAAGATGGGCGGCTATGGGATTATTCGTATCTGCTATCCCATCTGCCCCGAAGCCGGTTACGCGCTGGCCTGGCTGGTCTGCCTGATCGGCGTGGTCAGCATGGTCTACGGTGCTTTCGCCGCCCTGGCGCAAACAGACTTCAAGCGGATGGTCGCGTACAGCTCGGTCAGCCACATGGGCTACGTCGTGTTGGGGATTGGGGTCTGGAGCGCGGTGGCCAGCAACCTTTATGCCACGGACTATTGGAAGATGGGTATGAACGGGGCCATGTTCCAGATGATTGCCCACGGCATCAGTTCGGCGGGCATGTTCTTTATGGTGGGCGTGATCTACGACCGGGTGCACCATCGCGACCTGAACCGTTTTGGCGGCCTGTTTGCCAAGATGCCGTTTTACAGTGGCCTGGCGATTGTGATCTTCTTTGCCGGCCTGGGGCTGCCCGGCTTGTGTGGCTTTATCGGCGAGGTCCTCGTCGTGCTCAGCGTGTGGAACTTCAGCAAGGCCCTGGCCGTGATCTCAGCGGCGGTGGTGGTCTTGACGGCGGCCTACATCCTGTGGGCCATCCAGCGGGTTTATCTCGGTTCGGAATATAAGGGTCCCCACGCCGAGGCGCTCACGCCAATCACCGCTCGAGAATGGTCGATTGCCGTGCCGCTGTGCGTGTTTGCGATTTTGTTCGGCGTTTTTCCACGAGCGGTCTTTACGTACATGGCTCCGTCGGTCAACCAGGTGGTGCAGGATTTGACCGAGTGGAAAGAGCGGGCGGACGAGTCGGCGCAGGTCGATGCCTCCTCCACGGCTCAGCGGCCTGGCCTGCCCGTCTGGCAGGTGGCGGCAGCCCCTCGCGACCAGCCGGCCCCGGCAGCTGCCGCCGCTGTGCCGCCGCCACCACCCACCCGCGGGAGCCCGTCAGCGCGACCCGGACCCGAATAAGAGATCACTTGCAACAGATCACTTGCAAGAGATCAGAATAAGACATCAGGACAAGAAATCAGGATCAGACAGCGCCGTGAATTATCAGCAGCTGGTTGATTATGTGTTGAGCGATACGAGGGGGTCGTTGGGCCTGTTCCTGCCTGAAC
>WVZU01000385.1:0-312 GCA_011772275.1 Planctomycetales bacterium
TGAAGCCAGAAGAGCACGGGGCTGCTGACATGAAACCGGAAAGGCACGGGGTACGCCGAGCACCAACAGCTGCGCTCCCACGGCCCCCGTGAAAATCGCTTGACTTCAGGTGGGAGCCAGGAACGATCGCGGCGGGACCGCTTGAACTTACAAGCAAAACCGCCAGAACGCCGTCAACACGACCAGCACCCCCACCGTCCAGCTGGGCACCTGGAAAGCCGACAGTATCACCGACGTCTCACACGCGGGACACCAGGCCATGTTTCTGCCGATGATCCGTGGGGAATCCAGCGGCATCTTGCAAGACGAACA
>WVZU01000385.1:365-1961 GCA_011772275.1 Planctomycetales bacterium
GTCACGATCCACGGGCCAGCCCGAGGGGTTGTCGGGCGTGGTCCGGAAGTTGCTCAGTGGCTGAGGATCACGGGTTGGAAAACCGCATAGCTTGACGATCCACCGTCGGAGATCGCCCCGTCGTCGACGACGAGTGCCGGTTGGATGAGAACATAACTGTCATTGGTGTGCAGGTTGAAATCGAGGATGCGAATTCCCGCGAAGGCGACAATCGTATAGGTGGCCGTGTCACCGCTTCCGCTGACTTTGCTGTACAACGGAATCGTGCGGGGCTGTCCCAGGATGTCGTCCAGGGCGAGTTCCAGGTTCCCGTCGACGCCCGTATCTCCGTCCAGGAAGAGAGTTTTGGAAAGGGGGTCGAGCGCCAGCTGACCGCCGTGGTATTCCAAGTCCTGCTGGGAGACGCCTTCCCGAATCTGCCGCATGAGTGTGGCGCTGCTGTTGTCCTGGGCGCCGATGTCGACCGTGCCAAAATTGCCGGGGGTAATACCGCTGCGGCGATTTTTGTTCATGGGAAAGAGGCGCGTTTCTCGCAAACCATCGGGACCGCGAAAGACAGCCTTGCTATCCTTGTCGTAAGCCCAGTCATCGAAACCTTCACCGCGCAACAGGCCTCTCCAGGTCTTGATGTCCAGGGCGAAGGGCAACAGGCTGACGTTCCCCGTGTTGTTGTTGGCGCGGAAGCCGCTGATGCCGTCCCGGTACGTCGCAATCGCGTCGGCCGTCATGCGGGACGAGTCGCTGCCGAAGATGCGGGCAAAAAAGAGGCCAATTTCGCCGTTCCGGTCGTTCGAACGCTGCACGCGGACCCGCACGGCATTGTATCGTTCGGCGTCCCCCGCCGTCGAAATCTTGCCCCCCTCGACGAAACGGCCAATGACCACGTCCCCCTCCAGTCGATTGTCGCTGTTCAGGTCCAGCTGGGGATTGGCGCCGGCGACTTTGTTCAGCGAGACATACTGGACCGCCGTATCTCGGGCCGCGGACTGTAATTCCTCAAGATAATTGCCGCCGATCAGCCGGCGTTCGTCCAGCAGGGTCCAGGCGCTGGCCATCGCCGCCGAATCGGCCGCTCGCTGCAGTTGCGTGCGGGCCATCAGCAGGTATCCCAGGTCGCAGGCAAAAGCGAGCAACCCCAGAAGAAAGACCATCAAGAATGTCGCCAGGACAATCACGTTTCCGCGGCGCTGCTGGCACCGCTTGGTGCGCAGGCTGAACCCCTGGATGCAGAATGCCATGCTGTACCTCCCACTAGACTAGGAACCATTCGGCAGCCTGGCGATCCATCGCAAGATGGACCCATGGCTTTGCGTCCCGACCTTACGATCGGTTTGCCTTTATCGAGGAACCCGTGGGGGCTCCCTTATACGTGATTAAGGAACGTCAGCAATGTTCGTGTCGGTCTCACACGCCAGGCAACAGCTTCCAGGAAGAACTTCTTGCCCTCTACCAGACGCGTACCAACATCGCATGGACAGCGAAAACGAAGGATGACCTGGCGAACGCAGGTCGCGTAAAAAATACCAACGGGCCGAACACCATCGGCACTCTGCCCCGCTGGCAGGCAGTCGAAACGAAAAATGTCCCGCCAAGATG
>WVZU01000052.1 GCA_011772275.1 Planctomycetales bacterium
TTCCACTCTCTTTGTTCTGTATCCTGCACGCCTCGGTCGATCAGCGGCTACCGGCCAGCAGCGCCACGAAACTGTCGGTGCTGGGACAGGCTTTGTCCGCCGTCCGCCGCGACCTGCCGTCGGCCTTTGACAACTCGCAGCAGCGGGCCCGCCAGGAGAAGCTTGTCACCGCCTGCTCGGAATTTATCGCCGACGTTCTGCGGCAGGACAAGTGCTCGGCAAAACAGCTGGACGATCTCTTGGATCAGCTCCGCCCGCTGATCCTCGCCAATACCGCCGAGGCCGCCCGGCTGCGAATCGACAACTATCACCGCCAAATGAAGCAGTGGCGAAGGGAGTTGAACGATGACCAGTGGCAGCGCATCCAAGTCATCATTCCCGGCGCCACGATGCCGCGAAACAACAGTTTGGCTGTCGGCTACTTCGCCAAACTGTTCGAACAAGCGGGAGAAGGCAACCGCTTGATCTACGCGGAATCACGTTTTGACGAATCGCAAGCGTTGGCGCTGCTTGGTACCCACCTTCTCGACCGCCAGATCGGCGTTGCTTTCTTCGACGACGCGTCGCGAATGAGCCGCGATATGCTGGGTCCCTCCGCCGACGCCTATCTTGACACCTTGGACTTTGAACCGTTGCGGCGGCGGGAAGAATCAGCTCAGCCGAAATCCAAAGCAAAGGCCTATTAGGTCGACATGAAGCGCGTGCAGACTCCAATCGTGTCGACGGTCCAGCAGACACAGTCATTCAGCCTGGCGACACCATCGGCGAGGATCGGGACCAAGAGGCAGTTGTCCCCGCTTTCCCTCACGGGTCTGGTCAGGCACTTTTCAATCGGCAACACAACACGACCGCACAGACACAGCAAGCCCCGGACGCCCCAGGCATCAACAGCGAGCCTCTTGACTCCGGGTAAAAACACTGTTAAACTATGGGATGTTGCATGGAATTTCAAATTCATTTGACGTTCATACGCTGAACGGGCTAGCACACAAGTAAGAGGCCCCGCGGTCGTAACGCGGGGCTTTTTTTATTCACGTTGCGAAGTGGGGTGAGCGTTGCCATATAGCGCTGCTCGCACGATGGCAGCTTGCGCCACGAGATTCACGTTGCCCGAATGGAAGGGCCTTTTCGCCGGGCCCCCGCGAGCTTCATGACCACCGCGATTGATCGCCAGCGCGATTTGTCCAACAAGACGTACGACGTGCTCGTTGTCGGAGGCGGCATCGTGGGGGCGGGGATCGTCCGCGACGCGGCCCTGCGCGGGTTGCGAGCCGCGTTGGTCGAAAAGTCCGATTTCGCGTCCGGCACCAGTAGCCGATCGAGCCGGCTGCTGCACGGCGGACTGCGCTACCTGGCGCAAGGCCGGATTGGCATGGTGCGCGAAGCGAGCAAGGAGAAGCGGGTTATCCACCGCATCGCGCCCCATCTGACCCAGCCGCTGCCCTTCCTGTTCCCAACGCATCAGGGCAGTAGCTGGCCGCGCTGGAAGCTGTGGCTGGGCACGAAAGTCTACGACCTGCTGTGTGGCGGCAAGAACCTGGGACGAAGTCGGCTGCTGAGTCCTGACGACCTGCGCAAGCAGCTTCCCCAAATCGCTGACCAAGGGCTGACGGGCGGCGTGCGTTACTACGATGGACTGACCAACGACGCCCGGCTGGTCGTCGACACGTTACGTTCGGCACGACGACATGGGGCGGCGATCGAGAACTACGTGGAACTTCTGGATGCCAGACGTGACCGCCAACAGTGGAGCTGCCGGCTCAAGGATCGACTGACCGAGGCAGAGATCCAAGTCACTTCCCGTTCGATCGTGAACGCCACCGGCCCTTGGTCCGATCGGCTTCCTCATAGCAGTACCTCGCTTCGCCTGACGAAGGGCGTGCATCTGGTCATTAACCGATCGCGGCTTCCTGTCCCGGACGCTGTGGTCCTGCCGGACCAAGATCGGATCCTGTTCGCCATTCCCTGGGGAGACCGCCTGATCTTGGGAACGACCGACACCGACTACGATGGGCCACTGGAGTCACCTCGCTGCGAGACGAGCGATTTAACATATGTGCTGGATGTCGTGAACCGTTATTTTCCCGCAGCGGACCTGCGGCCGGAGGACGTGGCGGCGACCTGGGCAGGCCTGCGACCGCTGGTGGCGGATCGACGTGGGAATCCCTCCGACATCTCGCGGCGCCATGAGATCACTCAGGCAAAGCCCGGCTGGTGGGATGTCACCGGCGGCAAGCTCACCACGTACCGCCTGATGGCCGAAGAGTTGCTCGACCAACTAGTCCGCGATCTGGGCATGGCGGCCCGCCCTTGCCGCACCGCCGACCAGCCTCTGTTGACTGCCGAAGAGACCGGCGCCTACAGCGGAATCATTCCGCCGCCGGTAACCGTCGAAGCGGTGCGGCATTACTGCGACAACGAATGGGCCGTTCACTTGGGGGACGTCATGATCCGGCGCACGTCGTGGCGGTACTACGAAGACGATCACCACCAGATCGCCACCCGCGTGGCACGTTGGATGGCGGAGAGGTTCAGCTGGGATGATTCCGCCATCCATAAAGAGTTGGATCACTATCAGAACACTGTGTCTGAAAACAAAAAAGGGGACAGGTACATATTTACCGTTTCTTGGGCCGGCCGCGCGGGCGGGTCGTGAATTCCAGACTGAGTCTTTTGGCGGTTTTGTGCGTCCAATCCGAAGAACCGAACGGGGTTCCTCGATTCGCGCTGCGACGCAGCGCCTGCAGTTCTGCTTCCGTCTCCGGCCGATGGACATATTCACCCCAGTTGCGCGGCCTGGGCACCGGCCAGGGCGAAAGCAAACGGCGGTGCTGTGCCGACCCAAACTTGCGGATCCACAAGTTCGACCACTTCCAATCCTCGGCTTTGCGGACCAGGTTTGCTCGCAGGGCGTTGCGTTCACCATAGCGGACAACTTTCAAAAAGTGGTCGTCCGCTTCGATGGGAAACGACTTGTACTGCCCCTGGTAGAGATGTCCAAAGCCAACCTGTTTTTTTGTGCTGCTTCCACCGAGCGGTGGGTGTGACGGTCAGCCGCTGCATGAACGCCCCCAGGTCTCCTTCATGCTCCGGCCACATCACAAAATGCTAGTGATTGGGCATCACACAGTAGGCGCAGATGCGCAAGGGGGACTTTTCCAGCATTTCGGCAATAACGTTCTCGAACGCCAGGTAATCGTCATCGTCAAAGAAAAGCTGCTGACGGCCGACACCACGATTGATGACGTGGTAAGGCATT
>WVZU01000367.1:0-41256 GCA_011772275.1 Planctomycetales bacterium
AACCTTCCGGGGGAAGGCGGTTTGCGGAACCGTGAAAGCTACCTACAAGTGTAGTACGCAATGTACCTTCGTGTCACGCCTCATAACGGTTGCCGCCCTGTGAGGGCATCGGAAAGCATTTCCTTGTTGGCGAATTCCAGCACGCTTCCGGATGTAACGCCTCGCGCCAATCGTGTGATTTGCACGGGAAATTCGGCCAGAATATTGGAGAGGTGCAAGGCGGTCCCATCCCCTTCCACGGTGGGATTGGTTCCCATGATGACCTCCTGGAATTCGCCTTCCCTCACCCGCTGGACGAGGCAATCGATCGTCAGCTGTTCCGGCCCGATCCCGTCCAAGGGCGCGATGCGACCCAGCAGGACATGGTAGAGACCCCGATAGGCACCGGTCGCCTCCAGGGAGATCAGATCACGCGGTTGTTCCACCACCAGCAGGCGGGACCGGTCACGACCGGTGTCCCGGCAGATCGCACACTCGTCCTCTTCGGTCAGATTACAGCACGTCCGGCAATAGCGCACGTTCTGCTTGACGCGCTGGATCGCTTCGGCCAGGGCGAGGGCTTCCGTTTCGTGCATCCGCAGCACATGGTACGCCAGCCGTTCCGCCGTTTTCTTGCCGATCCCTGGCAAGCGGGCGAAATGTTCCACCAGCTGGACCACCGATTCACTCACTTGATCCATCACCGTCCGTCCTGGCTGTCTGTGCGTCCTGGCTATCTGTGCGGTCTGGCTGTCTGTGCGGTCTGGCTGTCTGTCAGGTCTGGCCGGCCGGTCCCTGCGGGGGGCGATCGTCACTGGAGGAATTATCGGCCAGCGAGTTGAGCGCATCCTCCAGGCCGGGCAGGTTGAGACCCCCGGTCATTTCCTTCATCGCTTCGGCATGCTTTTCCTTGGCCTTCGCCTGGGCCTGATTCGCCGCCGCGGGAATCAGGTCCTCGATCAGCTCGCGATCCTGCTTCTCGATCAACGACGAATCAATGGTCACGCGGAGGATCTCCCCCAGGCCGTTGACTTCGACTTCGACCAGTCCTCCGCCGGCCGCACCGGTCGTGCGGAGGTTCTGCAAATCGGATCGCATTTCCTGCATCCGCGAGCCCATTTGTTGGGCCTGTTTCAAGAGGTTGGCAATGTTGCCCATTCCACCCAGCATGAGATTCTCCTGTCGAGCGTCGGGGTTCAACAGGCCGGCGATGGCGGGGGCCCCGGCAAGTCGTGGGGCCGCTCGGCAGATCTCGATGGTATCGCCGGCCGGTTGGTTTGCGGATAGTTTCGGTTACGGTTTTTTTAATCAACCCTCTCGGGGCGGTTGGACATCGACCGGTCTGGCACCGAACAGTTCGCTGGCCCGCCGCATGAGCGGATTTGCCGCCACGGCGGCCATCATCTGTTGGCGGGAGGCACGCGGGCTGGCTGTCGTCACCCCCCCTTCCACCTGGCTCACAGTAAACACCACCTGGACATCCTCGCCGGTCACCTGGCGGAGGGCCTCGCGGATCTTGGCTGCCGGTTCGGGCCGTTCGCAGTATGACTTACAGAAATTGTACGTGGCATCGAAGTGGACTTCGAGCCGGTTGGGGGCGGGCAGTGAAATCGCCTGGTATTCCTTCGCCTTGGCGGTAACCATCCCGGAAAGTTCTGCCAGGGCCGCTTCCCAAATTTGCCGAGCGTTTTCCTCGGTCAAGGGTTGTGTTTGGCCTGCAGCCGGAACGGTTTGCTCGTTGCTGGCCGCTCCTCCCGTGGCCATCCCTCCGGCGGAACCTGTGGGACCGCCCGCTTGACTGCTGACCGCGGCCGCCACCGCGGCCTTTTCCGCGGCATCAGATTTTTTTTTTGGACGGCTACCGCGTTCCCCCTCCGGCTGGCCGCTAACGGCCATCCCCCCTTCGCCGCTGCGCAGTTCCGCAATCAGCCCCGACAGATCCGCCAGGCAGTCCAGGTTGCAGGCCCGCACCAGAGCGACTTCGGCCAGGGGGCGTCGGTGGGTCGTATAGCGGAGGCCCGTGGTTGCCTGGGTGAGGATCTGGATCAAGGCCAGCGCGGTTTCCAGGTCCAGCTGCTGGGCCAATTCTCCGATCGCCGCCCGCTCGTCCCGCGAGCCGGCCAGGAGGAAGGTCTCTTCGCCACAGCCCACCAGGGCCACCAGGGCGTCCCGAAAAACGCCCACCAACTGTTCGAGCAGCTGTCCGATATCGACACCTTCGGCGAGGGCCGCGTCCAATTCTTGCAACATCCCTGCCGCGTCATGCCCGGCAATCTGGCCGGCCATGCTTAGCAGCCTCGCGTTATCCGCGGTCCCCAGCATCTGGTTGACTTCGGCGGCCGTCAGGTGTGGCTGGCCGCTGGCCAGCAATTGTTCCAGCAGGGACTGGCTGTCTCGCATCGACCCCGCCGCTCGCCGCGCCAGCAGATCCAGCGCTTCTTTATCGGCCGTGACCCCTTCGGAATCCACGATCTGCTGCAGCCGCCGCACAATGGCGTTTTGTTGAATGCTGGCGAAATCGAAACGCTGGCAGCGGGAGAGCACCGTGACGGGGATCTTGTTCGGTTCGGTCGTACAGAAGATGAACTTCACATGCTCAGGGGGCTCTTCCAGCGTTTTCAACAGCGCATTGAACGCTTCCCGCGTCAGCATGTGGACTTCGTCGATAATGTAGATCTTAAACCGCGCTCGGCTGGGACGAATATTGACATTGGCCCGCAACTGGCGGATCTCGTCGATACCTCGATTGCTGGCCCCGTCAATCTCCAGCACGTCGACATCTTCCCCCGCGCTGATACCCTGACAGATCTCGCATGCATTGCAGGGAACGGCGGCCGGACCCGACTGGCAGTCCAGCGCCTTGGCCAGGATCCGCGCGGCGGACGTCTTTCCCACTCCACGAGCCCCGGTAAACAGGTAGGCATGACCGACCCGGCCAGCGGCGATGGCGCCTTGCAAGGCTTTGGCAATATGCTCCTGCCCGATCAGCTGCTCGAACGTCTGGGGGCGGTATCGCCGAGCGACCACGACGTAGTGCGGGTCATCCGCGGTTTGCTCGCCGCGGGTCCCCGCCGGGTGATCGTGGTTTGGAGATTGCGACATGGGGTTGCCACGAGACCCGTGGTGTCAAGTACGGGTCGACAGAAACCGGATCGAAGGAAAACGAGNNTAATGGCTGCTGACTTTCGTCCCTGACCAGGTTCACAGGTCCCCTTTGCGGGGGCCTCTCATTGGCCGCCGCCGCGTGCCCTATTTGTAGGGTTTCACCGCGCGAACGTCAATTGACGGCTTGCCAAGCCCTGGACCCATGCCGCGGGGGGCTTCGGTTTTAGGCTGGCCTGGCCCGGATTTCTCCCCAGCGATCGAGTGGGCGACGGCCGAGTCTTGGCCTGGCCGAGTCAGACGTCGCCATTTGATTCTCAACGTATGATACCTACGCGTGCCGTCCCATCGCGTCGTCTTCCTTGCCAGGTAAAGACTTACCGTCGCTGGCTGAAATGTTTGTGAGCTAGTTTGTGAGCAAGTTTGTGAGCAAGTTTTGTGAAAAAGTTTTGTCAGCAATCCNNGTCAGCAATCCGGGCGAGTTCCCTTACGGTGGAAGCGCCTGCCGTCGCTTGGCGGCTCGATATTTCCAAGGGCATCCCGGATCAGGGCTTGGCGCCCCAGGCCGTGGCCTCTCACCGCTGCGCGGATGGCGACCAGACCGGTCATCCGGGGGGCGGTATGGGGGCTAGTTTTCCGCGGCCACGACGATTTTCTCTGCCGCATCGTGGCCCAAGGTCGTTTCGGCCCCCTGCACGGCGATCGTGACCACGCCAGCTTCGTCGGAATTGCGGATGACCCGTCCCCGCGCGCCCAGAGACAGGCCGTGGTCACTGAGATAGCGCAAAAATTCAGCCGACTGGTCCCGGACGCGGGTCAGGCGGAATGTGTCCCCGTCACCGCACTTGGCCAGGCTTTGTCCGCGGGTCTTGCGTAACGACCCGTCGGCCTTGGGAATCGGATCCCCGTGCGGATCGACCTCTGGAAAACCTAAACTTTCGTCGATCCGATCCACCAAACGGTCGCTCACCGCATGCTCCATGTTTTCCGCCTCTTCATGGACTTCGTCCCAGCTGAGCCCCAGCGTGTGGACCAGAAACAGCTCGATCAGCCGATGGCGCCGCAGGACCCGCATCGCCAGTGCCACGCCAGCCGCAGTCAGCTGCACACCTCCGTACGGCGTGTAGGTGGCCAGCCGGCCATCGCTGAGCGTCTTGAGCATGCTGGTAACGGTTCCGGGGGAGACGCCCAGGGAGTCGGCGATTTTCCCGGTCGCGGCTGGCCGTCCACCCGATTCGCTGCAGATCTGGTAAATCGTCTTTACGTAGTTTTCGACGGTGAGGCTGGGCACCGGTTAAGACTCCCTGCTGCGTAAATAAAAGAACAAATAAGGGTGCCTGGAAATTATCTGAGCGGGCGAGGCTCGTTTTTTTCTCAGGCCGAAAATTTCGCTCTTCCCGCGGTAGCGAAAGTCGCCAAGACTTTCGGTCATGCCTCTGCCGCTCAAGGTCTTGACGCGTTTACGTTCATTTGCAAATCGACCGTGGACAAGCCACGATCCCGCATCGCTCACCCATTTCCTAGCCAGCGACGGGAAGCCTGTGCCTGGTTAGGGAGACGAGGCGATTGGACATTTCAGCCAATGGATCCTGCGTCGAGCCTCATCTGGCCCCGTCCGACGCGGCCAGGCAAAGACCTGGCCGTCGCACAGCCGATGGCTTGTCGGCAATTCGGGCCAGCCGGTGGTCCGACCAGCTGGTCGCGTCCTCTTCACCGCTGGCGAGCGGCATGCGGCTCACAATGGGAGGATTTCCAATTCGCGGACACCCTCACGTAAGTCCATCCGGCCAAACCCATTTTAGGAAGCCGGGGGGATGAGAACAATGAATCCCGCAGCGGATCAGCGGTGAAGCGGGCATTGCGAGGGCCCCGGCTGTGGGCCATGATAAGGCGACGTGGCATTCAATTTTTCCTCTAGGAGGCCAGAGCTACCGATGTCGCTGCAGCTGAATCAGCGGGCCTTGCGGATTGGTGAGCGGATTCTGGAGTCGAGCACCGCTTATCGCGTCGCGTCGATCAGGCTGGCCAGCGGCGCTCGTCTGGTGGATTGCGGTGTGCGGGCTGCTGGCGGTCTGGAGGCGGGACGGCTGTTGGCCGAATGCTGCATGGCCGGTTTGGGTCAGGTGCGATTTGTGCCCGGAGACCCGCAGCTGGGTCCGGGCCCCACCCTCCAGGTCCGCACCGATCAGCCGCTGGCCGCCTGCATGGCCGCTCAATACGCCGGCTGGGAAATCAAGGTCCGGGACTTCTTTGCGATGGGTTCCGGACCGATGCGGGCCGCGGCCGGGCGCGAGGAAATTTTCAACGCGATCGGCCACACCGAGTCGGCAGCGGCCGTGTTGGGAGTCCTGGAGACGCGCATCTTTCCCGACGACGACGTCGTGGGGTACCTTGCCGAATCGTGCGGTGTGCCCTCCGGCCAGGTCACGCTATTGATCGCCCCCACGGCCAGCCTGGCCGGGAACGTACAAATCGTGGCTCGAAGTGTGGAAACCGCTCTGCACAAGCTTTACGAACTGAATGTCGACCTGACCCGGGTGCTTAGCGGATACGGCACCGCCCCGCTGCCGCCGGTAGCCGCCGACGACCTGGCCGCCATCGGGCGGACCAACGACGCGATTCTTTACGGCAGCCAGGTGACGCTGTGGGTCGCAGGCGAAGACGCCTCTTGGAAAGAAATCGGCCCCCAAATCCCCAGCATCCGTTCCCCGGATTACGGTGAGCCGTTTGCGAAGATTTTTCAGCGGTACGACCACGATTTTTACAAGATCGACCGCAAGCTGTTCAGTCCGGCGGTTGTCCAGTTGATCAACGTCGAAACGGGATCAACTTTTCGCTTTGGAAAAACCAATCCTGAAATCGTGCGGCTATCGTTTGGCACGTAGTCGGCGTTGAGCAACACGTTTTGTGGCTACCGCAGCCGGGCTGTGGGTGGCCTCCGGCGGAAAAATCGATTTTGCAACCGATCACAATCCCGTGCACATTATCGTCCTCGGTTCCCTGGAAAGCTGGTATGTGAAAGATCTGCGGCGCGCGGCCGCAGGACGGCACATCATTACGCCGCACACCTTTCGCGGACTGGCCAGCAACCTTTCTCCTTCTTCGCTGGACGTACTGAGCGGCGACGGCGAGCTGCTGAGCGCCGATGCGGTGCTGGTCCGTACCATGCCGCCCGGTTCCTTAGAACAGGTCGTGTTTCGCATGGACGCCCTGGGGCGGTTGCACGAAGCCGGGCTGGTTGTCGTAAATCCCCCCCGCGCCATCGAGACGGCCGTCGACAAATACCTGGCCACCGCCAAGCTTCGCGCTGCCGGCCTGGACGTACCGCCCACCTGGTGCGGGCAGCTGGCCGACGATGCCCTGCGGGCGTTTGCCCAACTGGGGGGGGATGTGGTGGTCAAACCGCTGTTCGGGGGGGAAGGCCGCGGGATCACGCGGATCAGCGACCCGGCGCTGGCAGAGCGAGCTTTTCGGATGTTGGAACAGCTGGGCGCGGTGATTTACCTGCAACCATTTATCGAACACGAGGGGTTCGACCTGCGGCTGCTGGTGGTTGGCCGCAGGGTGTTGGGAATCCGCCGCCGCAGCGCGACGGACTGGCGTACCAACGTCAGCCGTGGCGCGGTGGCGGAACCGCTGGAGGTGACCGAACCGTTGGTCGAACTGGCTCGACGCGCGGCGGACGCCGTCGGGGCACCGCTGGCCGGCGTCGACCTGTTGCCGGCGAAAGATGGCCGCCTGTACGCCCTGGAAGTCAACGGCGTGCCGGGTTGGCAAGCGGTCGCCCGCACATGGAACATCGACGTGGCCGATCTGGTGCTCAAGCTGTTGGAGTCTTGCTGCGGATGAGCATCGTGACGCCAGCCCGAATGGTGAATGTCGCTCAGCGGATGTCGGCGTACGCGCGGCAGGCGCCCGACCAGTTGGCCGTGGTGCAGCCTGTGGGGCGGAACGCCGCGGGGAAATATGGCTACCGAAAAATCACCTATCGAGAACTGGACGAGGAGAGCAACCGCCTGGCATCGGGGCTAACCCGACTGGGCGTGCAGCCGGGCACGCGGCTGGTGCTGCTGGTCAAACCGGGCATCGATTTCGTCTGTCTGGTCTTCGCCCTCTTGAAAAACGGGGCGGTGACGGTGCTGGTCGATCCCGGCATGGGACGCAAAAATCTGCTGCGGTGCCTGGCGGAGACGCAGCCGGAGGGCTTTATTGCCGTGCCGCCGGTGCACGCTGTCCGCAGTTTGCTGCGCCGTCGATTTCCCAAATCCCGCTTCCACGTCACCGCCGGGCGACGCTGGTTCTGGGGCGGTGTGACCCTAAACCAGCTGCGCCGTATCGGTTCCGCCGCGCCGCTGGAGATGACCCACGGAGGCGCGGACCCGGCGGCAATCATCTTTACCACCGGCAGTACGGGCGTGCCCAAGGGTGTCCTCTACCGGCACTCCCATTTTGACCAACAAGTGACGGAGATCCAGCAGCGGTACGGCATCGAAGCAGGTGCCGTCGACCTGGCGGCGTTTCCCTTGTTCGGCTTGTTCAACAGCGGGATGGGCGTCACCACGGTCGTGCCGGACATGGACGCCACGCGTCCGGCAAGCGCCGATCCGGAAAAATTTATCGCCGTGGCCAACGACTGGAACGCCACCCAATCGTTCGCTTCACCCGCGCTCTGGTACCAGGTGGGCCGCTATTGCCAGCGTCAGGGAGTGCGGATGCCGACGTTTCGCAAGCTCTTTTCAGCCGGCGCGCCCGTGCCAGGCCATGTACTGGCCCGCCTGAAAGCCGCCCTGCCCGCAGACGGGGAAATTCATACTCCCTACGGCGCTACCGAAGCGCTGCCAGTGGCCACGATCGAGGCCAGCGAGGTCCTGGACCAGACCCAGGCGCAAACGGACGAAGGCAGCGGCGTTTGCGTGGGCCGGCGGTTTCCGGGGATCCAATGGCGCGTCATCGAAATCGTCGACGGCCCGCTGGCAAGTTTCCAGGATGCTCAGATCCTTGAGCCAGGACAAATTGGCGAACTGATCGTCAGCGGGCCGGTCGTGACCGATCAGTATGTGACCCGTCGGGAGGCCAATGCCTTGAGCAAGATCGTTGCCGGCCAGCAGCTGTGGCACCGCATGGGTGACGTCGGTTACCTTGATAGCGCGGAACGTTTTTGGTTCTGCGGACGGATGGCTCATCGTGTCCGCACCCCGACCGGCACCTTGTTCACGATTCCCTGCGAGGCGGTCTTCAATACGCATCCGGCCGTATACCGGTCGGCCCTGGTGGGGGTCGGTGCTGCGGGTCGCCAGCGGCCGGTGCTGGTCGTGGAACCGGTGGCGGAACATTTTCCCACCACACCCCAGGACCGCCGGGACTTGGTCGCCCAATTACGCCAGATCGCTGAACAACATCCCCACACGGCCCAGATCGACGATTTTCTGCTGCGACGATCGCTGCCGGTGGATATTCGCCACAATGCCAAAATTTTTCGGGAAAAGCTGCGTCCCTGGGCCGCGACCCGTCTGGAACGGGGGCGAGGTTGAGCGGTCGGTGGGGGAAGGAATTCGAGCAAAAGTGGAGCAAGAAGTGGAGCGGACCTTAGGGGCGGGGGGAGGAGCTGAGCGGCGGAGCCGACCGATGGCCGCGGACCGCTGCGAATTTCCAACCCCCAGGACGGNNCGATGGCCGCGGACCGCTGCGAATTTCCAACCCAAAGGGCAGGTCGGGCTGGCACGGCATCGCCCGCTGGCCGGCGGCACGACCTCTTCTTTGACTGCAGTACGAGCACGCAGGGAGACTGAACCATCGCTGAGGACGTCCTGGTGACTGGCGGAAATGGTTTTTTGGGCCGCTACATTGTGGAGCGTCTTGTGGCCCGTGGCGATCGGGTACGGGCCCTCTGCCGCCGCCCCGACGCCGATCTGGACCAACTGGGCGTATCGGTCGTGCAAGGCGATCTGGGCGATCGGCAGTTGGTAGCTCGGGCGTGTGAGGGCGTGGAGATAGTGCACCACGTCGCCGGCGTGGCCGGGATCTGGGGCCCCTGGCAGCACTATTACGCGACCAACGTCCTGGGAACGCAGCATGTCCTGCAGGGCTGCCTGCGGCATGGCGTGCGGCGGCTGGTTTACACCAGCAGTCCCAGTGTCACGTTTGATGGTCGATCGCAGGAAGGGGTCGACGAATCGGCGCCTTACCCGGATCGCTGGCTGTGTCACTATCCGCACAGCAAGGCACTGGCAGAACAAGAGGTGTTGCAGACCAATGGCAGGAACGGCTTGCTGACCTGCAGTCTGCGTCCCCACCTGATCTGGGGCCCGCGCGATCGACACTTGATTCCTCGGCTGGTGGCCCGGGCACGCGGCGGACAGCTGCGTCGCGTCGGCGACGGCAAGAACCTGATCGACATGGTGTACGTCGAAAATGCGGCGGAGGCGCACCTGCGGGCCGCCGACGCCCTCCAAGCCGGCTCGCCCGTGGCCGGCCGGGCCTACTTTATTTCCCAGGGCGAACCGGTCAATTGCTGGGACTGGATTGACCAGATCCTGGCTCTGGTCGGCCTCCCGCCGCTGCAGTCCAGCATCTCGCTGGCCGCCGCCTGGCGGATCGGAGCCGTGCTGGAAACCGTGCACCGCATCTTTGGCATCCGGGCAGAACCGCGGATGACACGTTTTCTGGCAGCCCAGCTGGGCACTTCGCATTTCTTTGATATTCGACGAGCTCGCGAGGATTTCGGCTACCAGCCCCAGGTTTCGACCGCCGAGGGCATGCGGCGCCTGGCGGCCGATTTGGCGAGCTAGCCCCCGGACCGTTCCCTGGAGGAACGGCCTGGTTGCCGCCGCTTAGTGGCGACAGGCTACAGCCTGGCCCGCCAGCCCCAGGAAGGCCCAGCCCCAGGGACCGCGATCCGACCAAAAACCAGCGGCGCTGCGGCGACAGGAAAAAGCCGGGGCCGCCCGCCCCCGGTCCGGGATGTCCCCGGAAAATTGAGTGGCTAAGCGACCGCAGGCGTTTAAACCCTATTGCAGCTAGCCTCGATTTCCTGGCAGCCATCGGCGGTGGGAGGGCCAAGTCCTTGTAAAAGGGCGAAAAACTCGATACGCTCAGAGGTTCGCATCAACGTCCGAGCCGGCAGCCAAGCCATGATTGCAGTTCCTCCGGATCCGCACCGGATCGTCATCACCGGGATCGGCCTGACCGCACCCAATGGCAATGCGTTGGGTGAATACCGCGCCAGCCTTCTGGAGGGCCGCAGTGGTGTCAGTCCGTACGAGATTCGCTACTTTGGCAAAACGCTGGCCGGCATCTGCGATTTTGACGAACTGCGTTACCAGAAGCGGAAGGCGGTCAGGCGGGGCACGCGGGCAGGCAGCATCGGCATCTATTGTGCTCAAGAAGCAGTGGCCGACGCCGGTTTGGATTGGGAGAACGTCGACAAGTCGCGCGTGGGTGTCTACGTGGGTGTGACCGAACACGGAAACGTGGAAACAGAAAACGAAGTCTTCCAGTTGAAGGGGTACGATTACGACACGCAATTCTGGTCGCATCACCACAACCCGCGGACAGTCGCCAACAACCCGGCTGGTGAAATTTCGTTAAACATGGGTATCACGGGCCCCCATTATTCGATCGGGGCCGCTTGCGCCGCCGGGAACGCCGGCTTTGTGCAAGGCGCGCAGATGCTGCGCCTGGGGGATTGCGACCTGGCGATCGCGGGCGGGGTGTCGGAAAGTATCCACACCTTTGGGATTTTCGCCAGTTTCCACAGCCAGGGGGCCCTGGCCACGCACGACGATCCCACGCAGGCATCGCGGCCGTTTGACCTGGACCGCAATGGGATCGTGGTCGCCGAGGGGGGATGTCTGTACGTGTTGGAGCGGTTCAGCGACGCCCAGGCCCGTGGGGCATCGATTTACGGCGAACTGGTCGGCTACGCGATCAACAGCGATGCCAGCGACTTTGTGCTGCCAAATCCCGAGCGTCAGGCCGAGTGCATGCTGCTGGCTCTGCAGCGGGCCGGCCTGGTGGCCGAGCAGATCGACATTGTCAGCACGCACGCCACCGGGACGACCAGCGGCGATATTCAGGAGTCGATGGCGTTGCGTCAGGTCTTCGGTGACAGCCGCAAGACGTACTTCAATAACACCAAAAGTTTCATAGGGCACGCGATGGGGGCCGCCGGGGCCCTGGAGCTGACCGGGAACCTGCCGGCCTTCCGGGACGGCGTTTGCCATCCCACGATCAACGTCGAGCAGCTGGACCCGGATTGCGCGTTGGACGGATTGGTTTACAACGAACCACGAGAATTAAAGCGGGTGGATTACCTCCTGAACAATTCGTTTGGTATGTTAGGAATCAATTCGGCGGTGATCATTAAACGAGTGTGATTGCCAAAAAAAGGGTTCGTAGATGCCCCCGGTCCGCCCCGGACGGGGCGCTAAGGTCAAGACGGAGAACGAGATGACGGGCGAGCAGATTCGCACAGCGATTATCGATATTTTGGGTGACATCGCGCCGGATGACGACTTGAGCGACCTGAAGGACGACGTGGCGTTTCGCGACCAGCTAGAACTGGACAGCATGGACTTTCTGGACATCGTGATGGAGCTGCGGAAGCGCTATCGCGTGGAGGTCCCGGAAGAAGACTACGGCCAGCTGGCCAGCATGCACAGCACGGTGACCTATCTGGAGCCCAAGATGCAGGACGTCGAGGTTGCTTAGGGTGCGGGGTCGCCGCCACAGCGGCGGATGATCCATGTATGACACGATCATCATCGGCGCCGGCATGTCGGGACTGGCCGCCGGTATTCGCTTGGCTCATTACAACCAGCGCGTCTGCATTCTCGATCGCCACACGACGATTGGCGGCTTGAATTCTTTTTACCGTCTGCAGGGACGCAACTACGACGTGGGGTTGCATGCCGTCACGAATTTCACTCCCAAAGGTACCCGCAAGGGCCCCCTGGCGCGGCTGCTGCGGCAGCTGCGGTTCCGCTGGGAAGACTTCGCGCTGGTGCCACAGCTCGGTTCGGAAATCCGTTTTCCCGGCGTGACTCTGCGGTTTGGCAACGACTTTGAACTGTTTCGCAGTGAAGTCCGGCGGGCCTTCCCCGGCCAGCAGGCCGAATTCGAACGGCTGCTCACGCGGATCGTCGAGTATGACGACCTGGATCAAGAACTTTTCAACATTTCTGCTCGCCAAGTGCTGCAGGAAACCATCAGCGAGCCCTTGCTGATCGAAATGTTGTTCTGCCCGCTGATGTGGTATGGCAACCCCCGCGAACATGACATGGGTTTTGGCATGTTCTGCATCATGTTCCGCAGCATCTTCCTGGAAGGGCTCGCTCGGCCCCTGGCCGGCGTGCGTTTGATCCTGCGGAAGCTTGTGCGACGCTTTCGCGAGTTGGGGGGCGAGCTGAAACTGCGCAGCGGTGTGGNNTGGTGTGGGGCGGATCGAGGTGGAGGGGAATCGAGCGACGGGGGTGGTGCTGGACGACGGCCAGCAGCTCACCAGCCGCCAGATCCTCTCGTCTGCCGGCTGGGTGGAAACGATGCGGATGTGCGAAGATATTACCGAAGTCGACACAAAACAGGCGGGAAAGCTCTCGTTTGTGGAAACCATCTCCATCCTGGACAAGCCACCGAAGCAGCTGGGTATCGACCGCACGCTGGTCTTCTTCAACGATTCCCAGCGATTCCACTGGCAGCGGCCCAGCCAGTTGTGCGACGTCAGCACGGGTGTCATCTGTTCGCCCAACAATTTCGCCTATCCCGAAGGCCAATTAGACGACAACGTCCTCCGCATCACCGCTCAGGCAAATTTCGACCGTTGGTGCGGATTGTCCGATCAGGACTACCAGCTGGAAAAGCTGAAATGGTACGAGAAAATTCAGCAATCCGCCGCCCGCTTTGTGCCCGAGTATCGCCATCACATCATCGACACCGACATGTTCACTCCCAAAACGATCCAACGTTTTACCTGGCACGACAACGGCGCGGTTTACGGCGCCCCCACCAAGCGGCTCGACGGTTCGACCCACCTGAACAATCTGCACATTTGCGGCACGGATCAGGGTTTCGTCGGCATTGTCGGGGCGATGTTCAGCGGCATCTCGATGGCCAACCGCTGCCTGATCACGGCGCCCGGCGGATAACAGGGATTACCATGGCCCGCGATTTTCTCAAAGACGTTGCCGACGAATATGACGTGATTGTGATCGGCAGTGGCCTGGGCGGACTGACCGCCGCCAACGTGCTGGCCCGCAACGGGCATCGTGTCTTGCTGCTGGAACAGCATTACAAGCTGGGGGGCATGGCCACCTGGTTCAAGCGACCCGGCGGTCACATTTTTGACGTTTCCCTGCACGGGTTCCCCTTCGGGATGATCAAAAGCTGCCGGCGCTACTGGACCGGGGAAATTGCTGACGCGGTTGTCCAGCTGAAACATATCCGCTTTGACAACCCCATGTTCTCCCTGACAACCACTTACAATCGCCAAGATTTCACGCAACTGCTGACCACAAAATTCGGCCTGCCAGCCGACTCGGTCAACGCGTTCTTCAACACCGCTCGGCAAATGAACTTTTACGACGACCAGACGACCACTGTTGGTGAGTTGTTCGAGCGGTTTTTTCCGGGACGCAAGGACGTCATCCGGCTGCTGATGGAACCAATCACCTACGCCAACGGTTCCACTCTGGAAGACCCTGCCATCACCTACGGCATCGTGTTTTCGAATTTCATGTCCAAGGGGGTCTTCACCTTCCAGGGAGGGACGGACCACCTGGTCCAGTTGATGCAGCAGGAAATGCGGCGCAATGGCGTCGATATCCGCATCCGCTGTGACGTTTCCCGGATCAACGTCCAGCGTGGGAAGGTGAGCGGGGTCACGGTCAATAACCGATTCGTCGGCGCCCGGGCAGTCGTCTCCAACGCCAATTTGCGAGCCACGGTATTGAACCTGATTGGCTCACAAAACCTGGACAAGGACTTCGTGGAACAGACCCGTGCGGTCCGTTTGAATAACTCCAGTACGCAGGTTTACATGGCTCTGAAGCCTGACGAGCGGATTGAGGAGAGCACGGGGGATCTGCTGTTCAGTTCCACCGCGCCCGAATTCCGGACGGACCTCTTATTGAACCGCAATATCACCAGCCGCACTTTTTCCTTTTATTACCCGCGGACACGCCCCCAAGGACGGCCCCGCTGCTTGATCGTCTCCAGCACCAATGCAAACTACTCCGACTGGGCCAACCTGGAAACGGCAGACTATGAAGCCAGCAAGCGGGACCTGATCGAAACCACGCTGGACGCCATCGACAAGTACGTGCCCGGCATTCGGGAGAAACTGGATCATGTCGAAGCGGCTACGCCCTTGACGTTCAAACACTACACGCGTCACGTGCACGGGGCCAGCTTCGGGACCAAATTCGAAGGACTGGCCGTCAGCCGCGGCTTGCCACAGCAGATCCAAGGACTCTATCACGCCGGCAGTGTGGGGATCATCATGTCCGGCTGGCTGGGGGCAATCAACTACGGCGTGATCGTGGCCAACGATATCGACTCCCTGCTGATGAAATCGGCGTCGGTCCGAGCGCCCGTGAATGCGTAGCGGCGGGGTGCAACCCGCCGGCGGTCCGGTCGCCACATGCAAAAGCCGAAAACCCTGAATTCGACACGGAACCCCCAACCTGAAAACCAATGACCACACCCTCCATCCTGGACGCGATCCCTCACCGCCCACCGTTTTTACTGGTCGATGAAATTGTGGAGCGTGATGCGGCACGTATCGTCTGCCGCAAGACGTTCACTGGCGACGAATTCTGGTTCGCCGGCCATTACCCCGACCATCCGTTGACGCCCGGGGTGATCTTGTGCGAAGCCGCCATGCAAGCCGGCGCCATCCTGCTGGCTCAGCAAATGCAAAGCAGCCCCGGCGTACCGGTCGCCACGCGGATGAACGACGTGCGGTTCAAAAAGATGGTCCGGCCAGGGGATACGGTCCAGCTGGAAGTGGAAATAACCGACCAGGTAAGCAACGCGTTTTACCTTAAAGGCAAGGTGAGCGTGGAGGGTCAACTGGCCGTGCGCCTGAACTTTGCCTGCACCATGGCTGGGCTGGAGGACTGAATGAGCCCGTTTTTAGAGTTGCGTGAGAAAACAATCGTTGTGTTCGGCGTGGCGAACCGGAAGAGCGTGGCGTACCACATCGGGCGGGTGTTGAGCGACGTGGGGGCGCGGGTCGTTTACGTGGTTCGCACGCCCGAGCGCCGGCAGCAGGTCAGCAAGCTGGTCGCCGACGCGCCGATTTATGTGTGCGACGTCGAGCACGAACAGCAGATCGAACGTGTGCGTGACGAAATTGCTCAACACCACGCGCCCCTCCATGGCCTGGTCCATTCGATCGCCTTCGCCGAATACGAGGAGGGTATCAAGCCCTTTCATGAGACGACGAAACGAGAATTCCTGCGAGCCGTCGACATCTCTTGCTTTTCCCTGCTGGCGATCGCTCGCGCATTTGAGTCGCTGCTGGCGAACGATGCCTCGGTTGTCACGATCTCCATATCGACCACGCGGATGGCCAGCGAGAATTACGGTTACATGGCGCCCGTCAAAGCCGCGCTCGATTCCTCACTGGCCTTCCTGGCCAAGTCGTTCAGCCGGTTTTCGCAAGTACGTTTCAACGCAGTCGCACCGGGTTTGCTGAAAACGTCCGCTTCAGCGGGCATTCCCGGCTACGTCGACTCGTACCTGTATGCCGAACAGGTGATCCCGCGGAAGCGAGCGGTAACCACGCAGGAAGCGGCCAACGTCGCCGCTTTTTTGCTCAGCCCCCGCTCCAGCGGCATCAACGCTCAACAAATCATCGTGGACGCCGGCATGTCGATCAATTATTTCGACCGGGAGATCGTCACCAAGGCGACCCGCTGATAAGTCAATTGCGCAGATACCAGAGCCCCTCGATCTGCTGAAAAACGATACTCTGGTGCGGGAAATTTTTGACTTTCACAGCATACGTGGCCAGCATCCCATCCTCGCTCAAATCCGGCTCGCTCTGATCGATCTGCTGCAACGCGGCCAGCAAAGGTTTTGCCTTTTCCTTGGCGAACGCGGAGGCCAGCTCCTCCCGGCCGTGGCTCTCGACTGCCCGTTTCCAATCGGCGGGAATCGCGAATTGTTTAAGAAACAGAGCGTATTTTTCTTTTTCCAGCAGTTGCCGAGCGTGGCGGATGGCCGACGGCAACTCCGTGCGGGGGTCGCTTTTGGCAGCAGGCTCCCCCGCCTGCCCGCTGGCGGCACAGAGGCAGCTGAGGAGGACAAGAAACTTCATCGCTCAAGACCCGGCACAACACGATCGGTCGGTTTACGAATCGTGTTGTCGTGACACAGGACGCGACTCTCACCTACAAAGTACGTGTTGTAGTCGGCGACCACCAGGTTGTAGGTCTGGGCACGAGTGCCGGTTTCGACCAGGCTGACCGGCACGGCACCATCCACAGCGTGAATCGACAGACCGCTCTTCAGCTTCCGCGATTTGACCCAGCCATCCCCGGCGACCCAAAAGAGATGTCCGCCGCTGGTCTGCAGCTGCTCGTCACCCACCGTCACCACCACCAGTTCGCTGGGTGGCCGAACGGTTGTCTGCAACACGGGTTTGTAGCAGAGTTCGCCCGTGACCGGATCTTGGGACAGCACCCGATCCCCGATCACGATTTCTTCAATGGCCTGTTTCCCCCGTTCGGTCCAGACCAACGTTCCCGCGGCCAGACAATCGAGTGGCCCGCTGCCTTGGCCGGCGGCCGGTCCGGAAACGCCCGTCGGCCCAGAGGCCAATGGCGCCCGATCGACCAGGGTGACTTGTTCGGTGCGAATGGTTTCGCGAATCGGTTTGTCCACGCTGACGTAGACTTCGTTGTGCTCATTCCACCACGCCCACCATTGGCCTGGGGTATTGAAGAGGTTGAGCCGCGTGGCCACCTCCAGAGCGTTCATGATCCGATCGTTGAGGTCGACCGTGCGACGATTGGCCTCAGCCACATCCATTTCGTGGTCTTCGGCACGACCACGAATGTCGTCAAACGCGCGGCGGAGGGTATTCCGCCGGCTGCCGCCGGGCATGGCAACCCGCTGATAGCTGGTTTCCAGCCGAGCGACTTCGAGATCGTCTTGACCTTCACGGAACATGACGTGTCGATACAAGAGTCGACCGCGGCGTCCCTGGACGACTTCCCGTTGCGTCTGGATGGGTGTGTGCATGGCAGCCAGCAGTGTCGGCACGTATTCGTCCAGCGATCGGTCACGCAGCTTTTCAGCGGCATGGCGCCGCGCGCTGGCAAACTCCGAAAAGACGGCGACCCTTGCCAGCGACAAGGACGACTCGGGCCCCCAGATGCCGCCCAACACCTCCACGACAAGGTTCGCCAGCGGTTCGCTCTCAACCACCAGCAGGGCCTCCAGCGCCGGGATGGCGTCCGCGTCGTCGATCTCGCGCAACTGCTGCTGGGCATACTCACGTTGCTTCAGCCCGCGGCTCTGCAGGCGGCGCTTGATCGATTCGATCTTCGGCCGCCAGGTGGTCAGCGCCGCACGGATTTTCTGGTCCCGCTGACCAGCCAGTCGGATGTCTTCGCGTGATAACCACTGATCGTCGGTGCGGACAAACCCCAGGCGGCGGCGAGCTTGAATGTGGTCGGGATCGATCGTCAGCACCCGCGTCAAATGCGCTCGTTCATGGTCCGGCAGCTCATTTCGCCCACACCAGTCGGCCAGTGCCAACTGCCCCTGGGCAGTATCGGGGGCCTCGGCACGAAGTTGGAAATAGCGCGTCAGGCGTTTGTCCTCGCTGTTGATCTGGGGGACGTCGTCAATACGCACCCACTTTTTATCCATCTCGACAAACCCCAGGTGCCAGTGAGCCGGTTTGTGGTCAGGCGCATGCTGCAAGGCTCGGTTCAGCAGATCGGACCGCTGTTCGTCCAGCCCGTAAATTTCGCGCTGCAGCGCTTCGGTCACGCAATGCTGAGCGTCCGCTTGGGGCGCACCTTGTTTTGCGGCCGACAACTTGCTGGTCAGCAGGGGGGAAACGGATAGAAGAGATAGCGAGACGAGCCAAGCGGAAAAAGACAAGATGTTCCTAGACATGCGTACTCCCTCTGCTCTGTAAACCAAATGGGCCAGACCGGCAGAAAACCGAGAGGCTCCTTCCTTTCATGATAATTGTGGGTCCAGGGGATTGCAATCAAATCCCCGGCCGACCGTGCGCTGGCCGGCACGTTTGCGGCAGGTGAGCCGGTCCCCAGGTCAGGCGGGTCTGGTCGCAAGTCCCACAACGCGACTCGGTTTCGACAACCCAGAGACTCTGGCAGCGAAGCGGGTTGCCGTGATCTTGCGGGTGGACCGCTGCGGGCCGAGGGCCTTCGGCGGCTGGCCCGGCCGGAGTATGCCCCGGCAGCTTGAGCTCCTCATGAGTCCGCGCCCCGATGTGGCGGAGGCGAATCCGCACGTTGCGGGCGGTCCCCAGCGGTTCTGTATCAAGAACGGCTCTCCTTTCTTGCCAGGCCTGAAATGTTTCCCTTGCCCGCCTCATGAAAACGCGCCCCAGTCTTTCGGCGACAGAATTACGGAAACTGTGGGCGCGTTTTCGCGACCTGAAAATTGAGCGATGGCATCACACCAGGAACTTCTAAAGAGAGCGCAAAAGGGGGGCCAAGAACAGCGTCGCTCACCCCGACAACCACCAACCGGTCCAGACGATCTACTGCGAATTCGGGCTGGGAAACGCGGCTGGCAAGGAAGACGACTGGCCGCGCTGGGAGGCACTTAAGGGATGGGGCGAGGCCACCTTTCCCCCTTCGACGGGGGCCCGCTGCCAGTCGACGGCCAGCATCAGGCAATTGATCCCCGAACCGATGCCCAGCAAGGCCACCTGGTCGCCACGGTTCAACCAACCTTGCTCGACCCCCAAGGCCATCGACAGCGGCAAGGCGACGCTGCCTGTGTTGCCCAGGTATTCCACGGTGGGATAGTCCAGCCCGCTGTCTATTTGGAGGGCGTCGAATAAAAGCCGACGATGGGTAGGACCGACCTGGTGAGAAAATGCCTTATTCACATCCTGTCGAGTCCATCCAAGTTCCTGCAGGAACCTGGCAAACGTTTCCGCCCCCGTGGCAATTCCCTCGGCCATCAGCTGCTCGGAATCGGTTTGCATCAAAGGTCGCATCGCGTCGCCGCCCGCTTCGTCTCGCCCACTGTGACACAAGCGGTGAAATTTTGTGTTGGCTGCCGCTACCCCACCCAAGAGACGATTGCCGGTAGAGGAAATTTCGCGATCGGTGAGCAGGATGGCGCAACTTCCAGAGCCGATCGTCAGCGACGCGACGGCCGATTTGATGTCTTGTCGCGTCAGCGACGTATCCCGATTCAGTTGTTCGATCGTCGTCTCGACCAACGAACGACTGCTCTCGGTGCCCACCACCAAGCCCGCTGATATCTGCCCCAGTTCAATCAGGCAGGCCACCTGCACCATGCCGTTTAACAGGCCCAAACAAGCGTTTGAGATGTCGTACACCTGGCAATCCGGCCGCAAATCCAGGCGATGATGAACCCTGCAAGCGGTCGCTGGTTCCAGGTGGTCGCGGCAGACCGATGCATGGATCAGCGCGCCGATCTGCAGGCGATCGATTCCCGCGACCCCGATCGCCTGCTGGCCACTTTCCACACTCTTGTCACCAGGCGGCATCCCCGACGGCCAGAATCGCCGTTCGCGGACACCCGTAATCAGCTCCAACCGCCCCTCAGGCAACCGCAGGCGGCGGTAGAGCGGCGCTAAACGCCGCTCCAGCTCGGCCGTCGTCACCACCTCCTCCGGCAGCGTGTAGCCAATCGACTCTAGACAAACGCGCTGGAACAGCATGTGGGATACGGGTTAGCAGATGGAGGGTGGGGTCGCGGCGCCGAGCCCTATCTTAGGCCGGTGGCGGCTGGCAGACCAGCCACAACTGCCCGGCCAGGGCCACCCCCTGCCGAAAAACGGGCAAAACGCCGCAGCGGGGACCGCAAGGCCGATCACCCCGCCTGGAACGGTAACCCTCAGCGCCTCAGAGGTCGATGAAGCCGCAAAGGTCGTCGTTAGAGCAGGATAGCGAAAGTCGCCAAGACTTGCGGAGGCACCGGGATGGGCGAAACTCTTGACGAGTCTGGTTACGGAGCCATCGAGCTGTACGGGAAGGCCGGGCCCCTTGGCAGGTTCAGCGGTCGCTGCGGCGGCCTCCGCCGATCCTACGGGTCCCCCCTGCGTGCAGCATCCGGACTGGCGAACCGCCACGACTGGTCGGTGGCATCCGGCCTGGGATCCCATGAGCGATCCTTTATCCACAACATGTAGTGTTGCGGCGGGACGCGGTACGCAAAATGGCGAGCTACCGAGAAAAAGGCTTGCCGGCGATCTTCAGTTTTTTAATCTTAGCACGCGACTTACATTCTCTATTTGGGTCGGCGCGCCAGCGCTGGTGAAGGAGGTTCGAAGCCGTCCGATATGGATGTCGCACTGGTGTCACGATTCGTCGTGTGCCCCGGCTGAAGGCTCTTGCTCCCCATCTCGTGTCGCCACGTGCATCGAGGCGACCGTCGCTCGTTCGATACCCTCTGCGCTCTGCCAGAGCTCGTTCGGGCTGCTACCGCAAAGTGCTCAGCCTCCAGGTGCCAGGCGAATGGTTGGCCGGCGAAGCGATTTCCGGGAAGGGACCGCTGGGCGTGGTACACGGGGCTCATGGACGAAACCCCCCAAGGAGAACTCGATGGCAACTAAACCGCTGATTGCACTCAATGCTGACTACCGTACGGGCAAGAACGGCGCACCGGCTTTTTCGTTCCTGGCCGACGGCTATTATGACGCGCTCTCCACAGCCGGCGCCGTGCCGCTGCTTTTACCGCCGCTGGCCGATCGGGCAGACATGGAACAGTTGTTGGACCTGGTGGAAGGCGTCGTGTTTGTCGGCGGTGCCGACTTGAATCCGATCAATGACGGTTTCATGACGCATCCGGCCGTCCGCGCATTGGACGACCGGCGCGAGGAATTTGATCGCGGATTGATGGGCCTGGTTGCCGAACGCAGGCTACCGGTCTTTGGAGTGGGCGTCGGCATGCAGCTGCTGAACGTCCAGCAGGGTGGCNNGATCCGATTGACCGCGCTCACCGACACGGGCTGCTTGTCGAGTCGAAATCGTTGATGGAGCGGGTGTATGGCGACGGCGAAATCCGTGTGAACAGCATGCACCACATGGCGATCGACGACGTCGCACCCGGTTTTCGCGTAACTGCCACCGCGCCGGATGGCGTGGTGGAGGCGATTGAAAGCGTGATGGAGGACTGGTTTGCCGTCGGAACGCAATTTCATCCTGAAGCGGGTTCGGCTTCGGCGCTGGACCAGCGGATTTTCGACGAATTCGTGGATGGTGTGCGTATCAGCCCGCCGGTGAAAATGGTCGCGTAGCTGGGATTTCTCACAAACTTCTTGGCCAGCGACGGAAATCCTTTGTCTGGCAAAGGGGGGCGACGCGATTTGAGTGCCAGGGTAGGGATCGTACGTTGAGCCTCACATTGCGGCGTCCGACACGGCTGGGCAAAGACGTTCGCCATCGCACAGCAGAAGGCTGTTGAGAAATTCGGGGCGGACCGCCGTTGCTTGCGGCAGGCGCCGCACGGAGGATTGCGTTGAACCGGGTTTTATCGCTGGGCAATTCGGCGCAGCGACAGCGCGTGGGGCCATCTCGACGACTGCTGGGCCTGCATGTTTCCAGCGACTGCCGGACGGTGGCCGGTGCTCTGGTGCAAACCACCGGCCAGGGCCTGCACGCTGGCGTGGAATTGCTGGCCGCTGACACCAACGAGGTGGCCCCCCAGGTTGTGCAGCGATACCAGAATCTGCGGGCCGGTCGCCTGGAACGGCCGGGCGATGTGGGATTGCTGGCGGCAGGTCTGGCAGAGGTGCAGGCCCGGCTGGTCGAACAGCTCTTGGCGCAAGGCCATCTTACGGCGGAGGAGGTGACGGCCCTGGGGGTCCACGACAGCGGCTTGTGGCACATCGTTCCAGGTGGCCGCAGCGGTTACGTCGGCTTGTGCGATGCAGCGGGCCTGGCGGAGACCACCGGGCTGTGCGTGATCGATGCTTTTCCGGCGCGTGATCTGGCTTGCGGCGGCCAGGGGGGGCCGGTGACGGCCCTTCCATTGTGGATGATCCTCCGCGACCGGCAGCGGACACGAGCCCTTTTGGACTTGGGTCGCACCACCCGCTTGACCTATCTCCCTCCTACCAAGGTCGGCTCGGCGGGGGTACGGTCCTTTGACGTCGGGCCGGGGACGTTGTTGTTGGACGAGCTGGCGGGTCGGTTCAGCGGGGGGAGGTACACGCATGATCCGGGGGGCCGCCTGGCGGTCCAGGGACGCCGCATCCCCGATTTGATCGAGCATTGGCTGGAAGACCCATATTTTCGCCGCCCTCCGCCACGCTGGCATCCGCTGGGGGTGCGGCCGGATGACGAACTGGATCAGACGGTCGAGATGGCTGTGAGAGCCGGCTGGTCGATCCGCGATTTGCTCTGCACGGCAACCCATTTCATTGCCGAATCGATCCAGCGGGCGCTCGCCAATCACATGCCGACAAAGCCCGCAGTGGAGGAAGTCCTGATTGTCGGCGGCGGCCAGCAAAATGGATTGCTGCTGCGCGAACTTTCTGCACGCCTGTCGGGAAAGGTGCTGACGCGATACTCTGAACGGGGCACACCGGACATTGTGCTGGAAGCGTGGGCCGTGGCCGTACTGGGCTCGCTACACGTCGATCAGGTACCCGCCAACCCTGAGGCCATTACGGGAACAAACGCCCCCCGTGTGTTGGGGAGACTCACCCCGGGTTCCCCGGCCGCTTGGCGCCGATTGCTGCAAGTGCTGACGGAGCAACCACACACCAAAACTGCCATGCGTGACGCCGTATAGCGGGTCGTTGCCCCGTCTTTGCACCCTCCTGCCGCAGTGGGATGGCGGTCATCACCTGTCCGAGTCAGTCGGCGTTTGCCGTTTCCACCCGCTGCTGCCAGTATTGGGATGCATGGCGATGGTAGCCAAGAATCTGTTCCCGTTGTTCTTGGTCTTTCATCTTTTCGATCTGTGCGGCGCGCTGTTCCACCCAGCCCGTAAAGAACTCGGCCGCTCGCCGGCTACATCTGGGTTGGGAACCAAACTGCACGTAGAACGGGCCGCTGGTGGCGAACCGGTAGGTCTTGGCGACCTCTGTCACAGCCCGCACCAGGAACCAGCCGCTGGTCTTGAAATCCAAAGTTGGCAGGCGCCCCTGGCGATTGACATATTCGTCCAAGCGTACCGTCTTGGCCAGTTCGCCATTCTTGATCAACTCCAAGTATTCGACCTTTTCTTTCGTCGCCAGTTGCAGTTCGACATTCAGACGGAGGATGGCACCAGGATCGGCTCGAAATACGTGCCCCGGCGGATGGCCCTCGACAAACGGTCGCAGGAGGGGGCCGTTGGTGACCACGACCCGGCCGGCGCGTAATGCCTCCCACCATTTCGGGTAAGAGAAGTAGTCGCCGCAGAAGGCGTAGACCCGGTTGTGGCCCAGCGGGTTGGGGACGTCGCCCGAACCGCTGCCGCCGGTGGGGGGGATGCGGAGTCCGCAGTTCAGCAGCTGGTAATAGACGTATTCCGACCAGCGGCCGGCCCCGTTGCCGCCCCCGTAGATCGCCGCGTCCCGCGGCCGCTGGCCACTGGTATCTTCAAAAAAACGATCTCGCCCAAACCGCTGGTCCGCCAGGCGCACCGAATCGATCAGATCATGAGCGACCCAAAGGGGCAGGTCCCAGCAACCGGCCATATCGGCTTCGACCCACACCTCACCGCCCTGTTTCAGTTGGCTGGCAATTTCCACACTGGATGGAAATTCCTGATCGAGCCGGGCACCGCGGGCAAATTGGGGAGGAATCTCCTCCAGCTGATAGTAACAAAGCCCGCCGCCCGCCCGGGCATCGCGACCGGCCAACGGATGGTAATATCGCCGATTGTCAAACTTGACCAGCGGCGATCCGGCGGCCGGTTGCGGCAGACGCCTTGTTTTTTCGTGGGGCCAGGTGACCAGTTGAGCGACATACAGGTCTTCGGCCCGCATCAGGAGCTGGAGGTCGCGGGGATCCCTTCGCACGTACATGTCACCGGACCACCAGCCCTCACCAGCCATATCGACAAACCGTCGCATGGTGATGGTCTTACGATCGCTGGCGAAACGGCCGACCGTGAAGTGGCCAACGCGGGTATGGTACTCTGGGCCGCATTCGGCAACGAACCGGTAATTGCCTTCGCGCAAGGTCAGGCGGACCTGGCCTTCGAACACAAAGTGGTCGCGCAAAAACGGCTGCTTGGCCGCCTTCTGCGGCAGCCCACGGGCATTGGTCAGGTGCAGACGGCAGGCCAGTGGCTGCTGGGTCTTTTCGTCCACGACGGACAAGCGAAATTCGCCGCCCGGAGGGGCGGCGGGGGCGGCGGAAATCCATAGCGTCACCACGATCAGGCCGCCTACAAGTTGTCTACGGATGGTTGCCAAGTTCGAATTCGCGGCCACCAGGCCTGTCGGTTGTGACGTTGTCGGTTGCAAAGGAGAGCATGTGAAAATAAGACGATCCTCCGGCCTGCGGGAAGTGGTCGCAGTGCAAGGTAACGACGATCGCCACCCTCTTTGCTAACTTCCGCCAAGCGTGCTGGATGGGTAGCGGCCGGTCAGCCAAAACCCACCCCGCCACCAACCGCTCACACTCCATTATAGATCGCAGTCTGCCCCTACCCCCCTACCCCCTTTTACAGGCGGCGGTCACGCTCACCGGTGGGACACGGCACAGCAAAAGGCAGCCCAAGCTTTCCAGCTTCCACAACCCACGCTGCCGCGGCGGAAATGCGGCCAGCATGTCGCGAAAGTCACCCGGTAGGTTCTCCTGTTGGACGCGCACGCTGTGCTCGCGGCAGGATCAAGCTGGCCGGTGAACTTGAAGCGGCCTGACAGCCGGTCGTACAATAGGAAATTGTCTCTTGGCGGGGGGTGACAGCAAGCGTGGAAGGGGGTCCGTGATCACGACCAGCGACACATGCAGGAAGACTATTACAAAATTTTGGAAGTCGATCGTGGGGCGTCGCAGGCGGACATCGAGAAGGCCTACCGCAAGCTGGCTCGGAAGCATCATCCCGACCTGAATCCGGACGACAAGACGGCCAAGGAAAAGTTTCAGAAGGTCCAGCATGCCTTTGAGGTCTTGAAGGATCCCGAGAAACGAGAAATGTACGATCGCTATGGCAGCTCTTTTGAATCCATGGGCGCTGGCGGTACGGGCCCGCATCCTTTTACGGGCGGGGGCCCGCAAGGTTTCGAATTTGACTTCAGTCAATTCTTTGGCGAACGATTTGGAGCGGGAGGCCCCGCAGGCTCGACGTCGTTCGAAGATTTCCTTGGCGGGGGACCCCGCGGGGCCACGCGAGCGCGTCCGCGGCGGATGCGCGGTCGTGACATCCGCCACGAACTGAAGATCCCCTTCAGTTCGGCAGTGCTCGGCGGCGAAGCCCAACTGAGCGTACGTCGGGCGGATGACCGAATTGAAACCATCCAGGTGAAAATCCCGGCCGGTGTCGACGACGGGCAGACGATTCGTTTGCGCGGTCAAGGCGAGGCGTCGCCGGATGCGAACGGGGAAAGCGGGGACATCCTGATCACGGTCCGCGTCAGCCCGCATCCTTGTTTTCGGAGGAGCGGAAATAATCTGGAAATTCGTGTACCGGTTTCCATCGCCGAAGCGACTCTGGGTGGGAAAGTGGAAATCCCTTCGCCAACGGGCGTGATCACGTTGACCGTGCCGCCGGGCACCTCCAGCGGGGCAAAGCTGCGTATCAAGGGCCATGGCGTGCAGCCCGCCGGACGTCCGGCAGGAGACCTGTTGGCGGAAATACAAATCGCGTTGCCGCAGAATCTGGATGCAGAGACGCAGGAGCTGGTACGGCGCTTGGACCAGCAATACACAAGGCCACCGCGTAGCGATCTCAGATGGTAGCCCCGCCAGACCAGCCGAGGAGAGGGTGCATGTCCGGGCAGCGGTTCCTGCCGAAATTTCGCCTTCGCCACACCAGGGACTTCCAGCGTGTCTACGCTCGCCGCAAGTCAGCTGCCGACGAGATGTTGCTGGTTTATGGCTGTGAAAACGGCTTGCCTTACCCCCGTCTGGGCCTCTCCATCTCACGCAAACTCGGCGGAGCCGTTCTTCGCAACCGCTGGAAACGATTAGTGCGCGAAGCGTTTCGCGGCAACTTGAACGATTTGCCGCCAGGCGCGGACTGGGTGGTGATTCCACGGCCCGCTGCAAAACCATCGTTGGAACGGGTAGGCAAATCGCTGCGTCGACTGACCGGCCGCGTGGCCGTCAAGTTGCAGCTGAGGGAGATGGACACCTCGAACAACGGAGTTTCGCCGGATGCAGGATCCCGAACCAAAGCATGATCTGGCCCGGATCCTTTGGCGTGCCATCACCGGAATCGGCCGGCTGCCCGCGCTGGCGCTGCTGCTATGGGTCCGCTGCTATCAATGGACAATCAGCCCGCTGCTGGGTCCCCGCTGCCGGTTTCACCCCTCTTGCAGCGAATATTTCCTGATCAGCGTCCGCAAACATGGCGCTTTGCGTGGCGGGCTGCGGGGGGTAGCCCGGATCTGCCGCTGCCACCCCTTTCATCCCGGCGGCTACGACCCCCCCTGAACCGCAGCCGCCGAACCTTCCTTGCGACCCAATTGGCCTTGACCCACCGTCTCGCGACCAGTAATTAACCGACCTCTTCTCTACCTGTCGCGAGACACATTAGCCGGGAAGTTTGTCTTTGGGCAATCGATACGAAAGCCCCCACAGGCACCCTTGAGTGGTGTAATTTTGATCCAGGTATTTTCCTAACTTTTCCTAGCGCGCTGTGCCAAACCATCATGACGAACATGAATGACACATCTGCATTTCATCAAAACCGGGTCTGGCTAAAAGTGGCGCGTAGGGTTGCCGCGGCCGCGCTGACCAGCGTTTTCTTATGCAGCGGACAACCGGTACTGGCCATCCCCAGTTCTACACTGGCGTGGCTGGCGCAGAGCAGCGCTATGGGGCAACTGAGATTTCGCAAGACGCAACCCAAGGAAGATCCATTTCGGCAGGCAGAGTCGGCGGCGGGAGAAGCGCCCGGCGGCAGTAAGGAACAAGCTTTGCAGCTCCTGAAACAAGCGCGTGTCGCACTCTCCAAGGGTGATTTCAAGACGGCCATCACGCTGCAGGAAAAAGCCGCCGCCCTCCGGGTCACTTACAGCCGTGACGACGACTCGCCCAAAAAACTGGCGGACGCCATCCGGAGCTTCCTCCAGGGCCACCCGCCGTACCAAGCTGCTCAGCTGGGTACACCGGCAGCGAACCACGGGCGGGCCGAGCTACCGCTGGACCATCCTGCCGCCCACGGTTTCGATCCGACCGGGCCGCAGGCCCCCGGCCATCGTCTGGCCGAACTGCCCCCCACCACGCTCGACCTGCCTGGCCCGGTACAGCGGTCGTTGTACGATCCGCTGGAAGACAACACGTTGAACCTGCGGGCCGTGAAGGAGTCGGCCGCCGACGAGTCGCCCACCACGGGCCGGCTTCTCCCGCCCCCCGTCAATCCGCCACTCGCCTTGCCACCGCCGAATCCGCCGCAGGCGGCAGCTGACCCGGCTGCGATGCTGGCCAATCCCGACAGGGCGACGGGGCTGGCCAATCCGAATCTGTTGCAAGAGACCAGCGACGAGCAGCAACGGCTGAAACGGATGATCGCGACCGAGGTAGCACGCCAGTCACGACAAGCGCTGGACCAGCGCGAAAGCAAACCGCTAGCCACCCTGGATCAACTGAAAAAGACCCGTGCCTTGGTCAGCCAGTCCGATCTGAATGCCAACGACAAACAGCTGATGATCGGCCGTATCGATCGCATGATTGCCGAGACGGAAAAGTACATCGAGCAGCATCGTGCTGAGATTGAAAATGAACAGCAGAACAAAGAGGTACTGGCCGACCTGGAACGCGCTCGAAATTACAAAGTCGAAGTTCAACAGCGCATTGCAGCGCTGGTCGATGAATATAACCAGCTGCGTGACGATCAGCGGTTTTACGAGGCGGAAGCCAAAGCACGTGAAGCGCGGGAGCTGGCGCCGGACGAACCGGTGGTGACGCAAATGTGGCAGGAAATCCGCTTTTACCGGCGGGTGGTGAACAACAGCCAGCTGGAGGCGGACAAGGACGAAGGGGTCTGGGCCGCGTTGCACAGCACCGAAGAAGCCGCTGTTCCCTTTGACGACCGCAACCCCATTCGCTTTGCCGAAAACTGGGAACAGCTCTCCCTCAGCCGAAGTCGCTACTCGGGTGACAGCGTCCGCGAGCGGCACCCGGCCGAACTGAAGATCGAACGCCAACTGACAACCCCGGTCTCGTTAAAATTTAAGGACGCCCCCTTGGGAGAAGTTCTCGCACATCTAAAACAAATCGCCGGCATCAACATTTATCTCGATCCTCAAGGTTTGGCTGAGGAAGGCGTGCATCCCTCCACGCCCGTCACGATTGATCTGAGCCAGGAAATTTCGCTGCGCAGCGCGCTAAAACTGATCCTGCAACCGCTGAACCTGAATTACGTGATTACCAACGAGGTGCTGAAGATCACCAGTGATCAATTACGCGATCGTACTGTCTATCCCAAAACCTACAACGTTGCCGATCTGGTGATTCCGATTCCCGACTTCGTGCCCCACGATCGACTGGGGCTGCCCATCGCCTTGGCGCGGGGGTACGACGTGACCAACGGCAACCTGGCCGGCGGCGGCCACTTTCAACCGCCGGTGATCGGCGTCGCGCAAAGCGGCGGGGCCACCCCCGAAGGAACCCTCGCTCAAAATGTGACCCCCTCCTTAAGTACCGGTCGACCCGGCGGAACCTCGTCCGCGGATTTTGACGCGCTGATCGAACTGATCACCAAGACGATCGAACCGGACTCCTGGGACGAGGTCGGCGGCCAGGGAACCGTGGCGGAATTCGAAACCAACCTGAGCCTGGTCATCAGCCAGACGCAGGAAGTCCACGAGCAGATCGCCGACCTGCTGGAACAATTGCGCCGCTTGCAGTCTCTGCAGGTCACGATCGAAGTCCGCTTTATCACCCTCCGCGATGACTTCTTCGAGCAGATTGGGATCGATTTCGACTTTAACATTGACGACAACGTCCCCACCTTGGACTCGACCACCCCAGAAGATGGTGGACCCAGCCGGACGGTGGGCCTGGANNAGACTCGACCACCCCAGAAGATGGTGGACCCAGCCGGACGGTGGGCCTGGACATTCAAGCCGGCGTTCCCACGGGGGCGATTGCCCAACCGGGTACTAACTTCCTATTCGATTCCAATCCCCTAACGGGTGGCGTGCCGTTACCCTATGGCTTTCAAGACATCCAGGTCCGGCAGGGCAATTTCCCGGCGCTGCCTGCCTTCGGCGGCTTCGATCCGGCCTTTGCCACGACCTTTGGGATTGCCATCCTCAGCGATATTGAAGCCTTTTTCGTCCTCCGCGCAGCTCAAGGCGACTCCCGCACGAACGTCATGCAGTCGCCGAAGGTCACGCTGTTCAACGGCCAGGCCGCATCCATTTCCGACCAGGTCCAGGAAGCCTTCGTAATCAGCGTGACCCCCATTGTGGGCGACTTCGCAGCCGCCCAGGCACCCGTGGTCGTGGTGCTGGCCGAAGGTACCACCCTGTCCGTGCAGGCGGTCATATCTCCTGATCGCCGCTTCGTGCGTTTGACATTGGTCCCCTTCTTTAGCGAGATCCAGGACGTCAACGAATTCACATTCAACGGCAGCCAAACGACGACCAGCGTGCCGGGGCAAGGTGACAATAGCAGCAGTTTGGAAACCAAAACGGTTACCGAGGGGACCACCCTGCAGCTACCGGAATTTGCCTTCACTACGGTGACCACGACGGTAAGTGTCCCGGACGGCGGCACGGTCCTGCTGGGGGGTATCAAAAGGCTGCGCGAATCGCGCACCGAACGGGGCACCCCCTTCCTCAGCAAACTCCCCTACGTCAGCCGGCTGTTCAAGAACGTCGGCATCGGGCGCGAAACGGAAAGCCTGATGTTGATGGTCACGCCGCGAATCATTATTCAGGAAGAGGAAGAGGAAAATCTGGGGCTCGCCGCACCCTAAACCCCCTACCCTTCCAGCCATGACCGGCCTGGCCGCCAGCCGCAACGCGGCGAAAGGCTACAGCCTGGAGCGCGAGCCCCAGGTCGGGAATCGCACAGGAAAACGAGTCGCCAAGCGACGGTAGGCGTTTCAACGGTATGGACCCTAGCCCATATTTCTCGCCAGCCATCTGTTATCCGCCGGCCAAGCCTTTGCCCGGCCGCGCCACACGTCGCCATGGGACGCTGAACCCAGGATCTCTGCGCCCACGGTTTTATCGCCTCGTCTTCCCAGCCAGGCAAAGACTTACGGTCGCTGGCTACGAAGTTTGTACAAAATCCGAACGAGTCAGGTCGTTTTCGTGAACGCGCGCATCGCGGTGATCCTTGCTGCCCTCTTCGGCGCTAGCGGCGTATCTTTGGGCGCTTACGCGGCGCATGGCTTGGAAACCAGGCTGCGCCAGGCGGAACTCCCCCCAACCACGGTTACTCGTCGCGTGACCAGCGCCCAGATCGCCGTACGCTACCAGTTGGTGCACGCCGTGACGCTGCTGGCGCTGGCCACCGCACCGACCGGCTTCCCTTCCCGCTGGACCGCCGCCTCCCAATGGCTGTTCGTATTGGGAATGGTGCTGTTTTGCGGCGGACTCAGCCTGATCGCGCTCACCGGCCACCTGGGCCATTGGGCGATCGTACCATCCGGCGGCCTCTTGCTGATCCTGGCCTGGCTGCTGCTGGTCGTCCACGCGACCTGGCACAAGCGATCTTTCGCCGCGCACGNNGCCGCGCACGGCAGCGCCTGAATCTTGGCTGCCCGTCTCCATCGGATATGCTACCGGTCTTTATCCGATATACTGAAGAGAACGATAAGCAGGGATTTCCGCGGACCCGCACCCCACAGACGCCGGCTCCCGATCTACATCCCCTTTCCCCCTTTGACGATCGCCATGACCCGCTTGAACTTGAACCTCTTGTGGCTGACCACGCTGTTTTCCTTCTTGTGTTACAGCGAGGTGCATATCCATCCCTACGGCCGCTACTTCGTCCAAGCGCTGGAAACGATCCACCGGCGCGGACTGGAAGAAATTGACAGGCAAACCTTGTTCGACGCCGCGGTTCGAGCGATGGCACAGGAGCATGACCCTTATTCGAACTTCGTCACCCGGAAGCTGAAAGAACGCTATCAATCGGAACTGGAACAGCAGTTCAGCGGAATTGGGATTCGTGTCGAGCAAGATCGGGAGACCAAAGATATTGTGGTGGTAGACACCATCGTGGGCATGCCGCATCCGGCCCATGACTCTGGCATGCGCCGGGGAGACCGGATCGTTGCTATCGATGGCCAGCCCGTGAAGGACGAACCTTACGCCGCGGCCGTCCAGCGGATTCGCGGGCCCGTCGGCGAACCGGTGGTCATCACCATTCTGCGGGAGACAGAATCGCAACCGCGGGATCTCGTCGTGATGCGGTCCCAAATCGCGGTCGACTCCGTCCTGGGCGACGCGCGGGACGCCGACGGCCACTGGCGTTTTCGGATGACGGTCGATCCCCGGATCGCTTACATCCGGCTCACCACGTTCGGCGATCGGACCGCCGACGAATTGCGGAAAGTGCTGGAGAAACTGGACAAGCAGAAACAGCTGCAGGCCCTGATCCTGGACGTCCGCGACAACGAGGGCGGCTACCTCGAAACGGCGGTGGAGATCTGTGACCTGTTCGTCCGCGAGGGGCCAATCGTCTCCACTCGTCAGCGCAATGGCAAAATCAGGGACGCCTACATGGCCAAGGCCCCAGGCACATACACTGGCTTTCCCATGGTCGTACTGGTCAACGGCGAAAGCGCCAGCGCCAGCGAAATCCTCGCCGCCTGCATCCAGGATCACCACCGCGGCGCGATCATCGGCCAACGCACTTTCGGCAAGGGATCGGTCCAGCAAATGATCCCCCTGGAAGGCAATCGCAGCCTGCTGAAACTGACGATGGCCAGCTATTGGCGGCCCAGCGGCGAGAATATCCACCGGCTGAAGAACGCCCAACCGGAGGACACGTGGGGCGTCCGGCCCGACGAGGGATGGGAGGTCAAACTGACGGCTGAACAAGAGCAGCAACGCACCAGCGACCGTCGCTACCGCGATCGGATCCCCACCTCCGACGAATCCGCCACCCCCTCCTTGCCACAGGCCGATCTGCAACTGCAAAAAGCTGTCGAGTATTTACAGGCACAGCTGGGCGGGCTGGCGACCCGCTAACCCGCCCATGTTGCTCAACCACGGCTGGCCGGAAATCGAACTGGGGCTGCAGATCCCGCGAACCGAATTCTTCCGGCCCGTGCCCGCAAAAAACTCGCCCAAGGCAGTCGGCGGGCGGGACCCACACGGCCAGCTGCCCAGCGCTTCCCGCATGCCGCCCAACAAGTGCTAGCAACGCTGGGTAGGGTGCGGGTCGTGCGGTCGGGGAAAATTGGCCACGAATCGTACATGCTGCCATCCCGTCGCGGCGATCAGCGAAACATTTCAGCTTGGGGAAAACTTGCTGATCAAGCTGAAAAAGTATGTTCGCCAACTCCATTCCGCGGAATGCCTGGTCCCTATCGAAAATTTTTCGTCGTTTGGCCCGCGGCGTGCGTAATACTTAGTAAGTCGCGCGGTAGGCACACAGAATGCAAGGCGGTGCGACCCAACACGATTCGTTTCCCTTCTTTTCAAAATTTCTCTTTGGATGGGCAGGCATCATGACCATGAACAACTTTCATATCTATATTTTCCGAGTCAGGGAGGAACCGGGCGAGGGTGAGCCACAGGAGTGCCAACCTGGGACCCGATCCGGCAAGAAGGTGGATCCCTTCATTGCCCGGCTGATCGCGCGTTTACAGCGTGAAGTGCGGGACGAACGTCGGTCGCCGTGGGAGGCACGCTGGCGGACCCGGCCGCGCTGGACCGCTCCCAGCGGCGAAATGTGGCCCCTGTCAAGCGACGCGACCCTGGACTTCGAGCTTCCTGGCCGGGCCCCGATCTGGCTGCGGCAGGAAGACGCCGATGGGGAATAGCTCGACAACCCGCGGTCCGTCAACGGGCGATTTCCAGACAGCGCAACTCGCCAAGAGTTTCGGCAATCCCTGCCAGCGAAAAAAGAAGAAAGTCGTGGCGACGCTCACGACAGCGGCAAGGGAGAAATTTCAGGGTGAACAAAGAGCTATTTGTCCCTGCTCGCTACGGGCAGCGGGGGGACCGGAACCGGCAAGCCGCACGCCTGTCGACCTGCCTGGGGATCAATCAAACGCCGCATTTCGGCTGCGATGAAAAAAGAGCCCGTTACGCAGATCAAGCCGTCGATCGGGACGCTGCTCTGGACCGCCTCCCAGGCTGTCGAGGGATCGTGACAGACGGTCACATTTTGGACCCGCGAGCCGGCAGCGGCTGCCGCCCTCTGGACCAGCACCGCCAGTTGCTCAACCGGCACCCCCCGCGGATTGTTGACGTACCGCGTCACGAAGATCTGGTCGAAGTGGGGAACCAGCCGGTTGAGCATGCCGGGCAGGTCCTTGCCGACGGTCGAGGCGAAAATCAGCGCGCGATCGCCCACCGGGAAACACTCGTCGAGGACTTCCACCAGCGACTCGATCGAACTGGCGTTGTGGGCGGCGTCCACCACGATCGTGGGATGTTGTTGCAGCAGTTCAATCCGAGCGGGACAAATGGTTGAGCTCAGCCCTTGGCGGATCGCCGATTCGGGAAACGAAAAACCTTGACGCTCAAGCACACCCACAAGGGCCAGCGCCACGGCTGCGTTAGCCGCCTGGTGGCGGCCCGGCAGCGACAACCGCAGCCTCGCAAACGACCGGCCCCCACCGCGCTGTCCCGCTCGATAATCCATGCTGCCGCACCAGCGGTCCCCTTCCGGCAGCCTGCTTCCCGCCAGTTCCCCAGCCGCCTCCCGCCGACCGCGGTCCTGGGGGGGGTGGTAGGTAAAGTCAAAATCCGCGCCCCGCTGCACAAGCTCAGCGCCATGCTCTGCCGCCCGGTCCGCAATCACCTTGCTCACCAAGGGCAACGTGACACCGCTGACCACCGGTACCCCATCTTTGATGATTCCCGCTTTCTCAGCAGCGATTTTTGTCAGGGTGTTGCCCAGTTGTCGGGTGTGGTCGTAGCTGATGCTGGTAATCGCCGTGCAGAGCGGCTGACAGACGTTGGTCGAATCGAGCCGTCCGCCCAGGCCGACTTCCAAGACGGCCAGATCGACCTGTTGGCGAGCGAAGTGCAGCAGGGCCAGGGCCGTCGTCAGTTCAAAATAGGTCGGGCCGCGCGCCTCCTCTGCGGTAGACGTCAAGCGGCTGGCCTCGATGTCCATGGCCTCCACGACCGGACGAACGTCTTGGACCAGTTCGACCAGCTGAAGGGGCGAACAAGCCTCGCCATTGATTGCAATCCGCTCTTCCACACGGTCCAGGTGGGGAGACGTGAAGGCGCCGACCCGCAAGCCCGCGGCGGCCGCCATCGAGGCCAACATGGCCGCCGTCGAACCTTTTCCCTTGGTACCGGCGATATGCACGACTTTCAGCTGCCGCTGCGGGTCGTCCAACCTGCTCAGCAAATCGCGCATCCGGTCCAGCTTGTATTCGCGCGTGCGATAGCCACGCGGCGGAACCCGCTCGTAATCAATACGCGCCAGCAGCAGCCCAATCGCGTCGTCGTAACCTGGGGGATGGGAAGCAACCAACATCTGCACAACCATGCACCGGAGGGGACACGAAACAGACCGCACGGAAGCGGCCCGACAAACGGCTCACCCACTGGCCAGCCGCCGACCGAACCCATCCAAGGGTACCCGGCTGCCCGGCGAATTTGAAGGACGGTGCCAGGGCCCGACCCCGCGGCGTGCGATCCGCAAAGTGGCGGAGCGTACCGCCGTCACCGACACACCAAGTCCGCCGCCCAGCAGCTGCCTCCACGGCGATCCTGGCAAGAGACCTGCCGGCAAACCCGGACCGATGCCGCCGGGACCTGCCACCGCCGGTGGGGAGGAAGGACCCGCCAGTTCCCCGACCGACCGCGGTCCGCCGGGGCGGTCCGCCGGGCGTTAGAACAGGTATTCCATTCCGATGCTGAACCCGAAGAAGCCGAGGTCGTCATCCTGTTCGGTGCGGACGTCGTCATCCGGATCCTCGCTGGCCGCCGACCAGTACTGGCCTTCGAACACGGCCCGCAGAGCGAGCGTACTGCCGCTGCAGAAAACGGTCGAGTACTGCAGACCCAGCTGAGATTCCAGCGTCCACAACAGGTCGTCGTCATCCTCAACAAAGACCTCCCCCCGCTCTTCGATAAATTTGGTTTCGCCAAAGCCCATGGCACCCCGGGCGTTCAGCACGAAGGACCAGTTGGTGCAGCTGATCGGCAGGAGCGATTCACAAGCGAACGTAGGCCCCCAGCCTTCGAAATGGTGGCCTTCCCCGTCCGCCTCGCGATGTTCCACGGAACTGTAGCGGAGACCACCTGCCAGATTGGTTTCCACGGATCCCCAGTTCACCAGTTGCGTCACCTCGAGGTCGATGGCCTGAACCTTCAACTTCATCGGCGTGTCATTGGCCGACTGATCATCGAAGTCACCGGAAGCCGACAGGTGGTCCCAGATCCAGTAGCGAGCGCGGACGCCCAGGCCGGCGTGGTTATGATAGCCCAGCCAAACCCGCGGACTGGCTTCCACGTCGTAGTCCGGTTCCACCTGCACGTCATTGATTCTGTCGACACCGTCTTCAAAATATGGCCTGACCAGAACGGCTTCCGCGCCTGCGTACCAGCGGCAGCCGATTCGGCAATGGCAGCCATCAGACGTCCCGCAGGTCGCACAACCCTCGTCCCAACCCATCTCCTCAGCGACGGCAACGCTATCCAGCTGGCTGCGGAGCGACTCCAATTCGGTCTGCATCTCTGAAAACTGCTGGTTTGCCTCGTCCCAGCTGGCAAACCGCACAGGATTGTCCTTGTCCGCGTCCTCTGCGGACGCGCCGCTGGTGCCAGCGGCAATGACGGCAGCAATGACCAATCCGGCTACCGACGTCGACAGACGTTTCATGATGGATCCCCCCTTCAATCGCCTTGAGATGACGGCCGCCCGTGGACACTTCCACGAACTGCCAATCTATGCCATAGTCTGCTATTCGGCCGGAATCTTTTACCGATCCAGAAAATTCCCTAAAATCGGTACCTTTTACCATCCGGCCATGCTAGCCCGGATTTCCCACTCACTTCGTAGCCAGCGACGGTAAGTCTTTGCCTGGCCGGGAGGATGACGCGATTCGATTGCAAGCCTTGGGATGATACGTTGAGCCTCAAATTGCGACGTCGGACGCGGCCAGCCAAGGCCGGGGCCGTCTCACCGCAGACGGCTGGCGAGAAATCCGGGCTAGCGGCCAGGCGGCACGATACGTGGAGACACGGAATGCTGCAAAATGGGAATGCAGGGATGATATGGAACCGTTGTTAAAGTTTGTCAAAGCCTTGGATTTAAGAACCACGGGCAAGTGGTTTGGGCTCTCGGCCGTGGTGGGGCTGGTCTCCGGCCTGGCCGCGATCGCGTTTCAATTGCTGGTCGAAATCGTCCAGCATCTGGGCCTGGCGTGGTTTGCCGGGTTTGTGCCTACCGACGCGGCGGGCGAGCAGCCCCTGTTTGCTCAACCCGTCGGCGAATTCTTACCGTGGGCCATTCTGCCTGTGATGGCGGTGGGGGGGCTGGTCTCGGGTTGGCTGGTCTATACCTTCGCCCCGGAGGCGAAGGGCACGGGAACAGACGCCGCCGTGGCGGCTTTTCACAACCGGCGAGGGCAGATTGGGTGGCTGGTACCGATCATCAAAACGATGGCATCGGCCATCACGCTGGGAAGCGGGGGATCGGCTGGTCGGGAGGGTCCGATTGCCCAGATCGGGGCCGGCTTTGGGGCCTTGTTGGCCAACCGGCTGGGCCTCTCCGCTCGTGACCGCCGGATCATGCTGGCGGCGGGCATGGCGGCCGGCGTGGGCGCGATCTTCCGGGCCCCCCTGGCCGCCGCGTTGTTCGCTGGCGAGATACTCTACCGGGAGGCCGACCTGGACTCCGACGTGATCGTACCAGCCGCTTTCTCGTCCATCGTAGGATACAGCGTCTATTCACTCTCCCTCCCTCCCAGCGTGCGGTTTACCCCCCTGTTTGGTGAGGTCACGCAGATTCAGTTTGGTTCGCCGGTCGAACTGATCCCCTATGCCGTGCTGGCCATTGTGCTGTCGCTGGCAGCGATTCTGTTCATCAAGTCCTACCAAGGCGCCCAGCAGATTTTTGAATGCCTGCCCGTGCATCCCCTGTTCCGGCCGATGCTGGGCGCCGTGCTGGCCGGCCTGTTTGGCATCGGCCTGTTCGTCTTGCTGGGACGGGACCCCCTGGTATTGGGAGTCTTATCGACGGGATACGGCACTTTGCAGGAAGCGACCCGGCCCGAGACCAGCGTGGGCTTGCAGATCCTGGTCGGGGTCGCGCTGGCAAAGATCGTGACCACATCGCTGACGATCTGTTCCGGCGGCTCTGGCGGCATTTTCGGTCCGTCCATGGTGATCGGCGGATGCCTGGGTGCCGCGGTGGGAAAGGGTTTTTATCATTGGTGGCCCAGCGTCGTCACGCAACCCCACACGTTTGCCTTTGTCGGCATGGCAGGCTTCTTTGCAGGCGCGGCGCACGCACCCTTTTCCACCATCATCATGGTCATGGAAATGACCGGAAATTATCAATTGCTTTTACCCACCTTGTGGGTCTCGACGCTGTGCTTTCTGTTTTGCAAGCGTTGGACGATTTATCCCCACCAGGTGCCAACCCGGCTGGAATCGCCAGCCCATCGGGGTGATTTTATCGTCGATGTCCTGGAAGGTATTCAAGTCGACGATGTCTACCAGCGGGATCGCAAAATGATTCGCATCCCGGAAGGCATGCGGCTGAAGGGAATCGTGCACACGCTGGCCATGACCACCCAGCGCTATTTTCCCGTCGTCGACGAAAACGACCGCATGGTTGGCATCTTTTCCTCTGAAGATGTGCGCTCCTATCTGTACGACGAGGCCATTTGGGAGCTGGCCAATGCGCGCGACGTGATGGTGACCAAAATCGTCAGTGTCACGCCGGACGATGACTTGAATACCGCCTTGCGGCGGTTCACAGCGTTGAACCTGGACGAACTGCCTGTGCTGGACACGGAGGATGCGGGCAAACTACTGGGCATGTTGCGGCGCAAAGAAGCCATCGCGGCCTACAACCGCCGGCTGATGGAACACAAAGAGGCGGTGGAAGCGGGATAGGCCGACGTTTGGGGATGCCAGACAAAAGAACCGCGAGCTGAGCAAATTCAAGGACGCGGCGGGTAGATTCGGTACGAGCCCGCGTGATCGGTGTGCGGTCGAATCTTGTCCACTTTGGGCCGCAAAAAATGGATCTGGTTTAATCCGAAAGCCACCGCCAGTCCAACCACAAAGCCGCCGATGTGCGCCCACCAGGCAACGCCCGCTGCCCGCGTGGAACCGACTGAAAAAACGCCCTGAAAAAATTGCAGAACGAACCAGATGGCCAGAAATACCGACGCCGGCAGGACAATCATCTGCAGGATGAAGAAGATGGGGACGATCGTGAGAACTCGAGCATGCGGATAGAGGTAAAAATAGGCACCCATCACGCCCGCAATCGCACCGCTGGCGCCAATCGTGGGTATCGGCGAACCCGGATTGGTCGCCAAGTGCGCGGCGCTGGCCGCGATCCCTGACGCCAGATAGAAAACCAGGAAGCCGACATGGCCCAAGCGATCTTCGACGTTGTCCCCAAAGATGAAAAGAAACCACATGTTGCCCAGAAAGTGCATCCAACCCCCATGAAGGAAGATGCAAGTCAGCAACGTCAGCCAGGGCGGAACGGCCGACGGAGCAACAACATGATCGACCTCCACAATCCGCATACCAAACTGCGTCGACACCTGGCGACGCTCGGGAATCACCACTTCCCGACCGGGATCCATAACCCGCTGGGGAATCATCCCGTAACGTTCCACCAGGGATAACTCGTTCCGCTGAGCCAAAAAGACGAGGCCGCAGACGGCGATCAAGGTGTAGTTCACCAGCGGCGTGGTGCGAGGCGGAATGTTATCGCGAATGGGAATCATGCGGGGGCGTGTGGCGCGGCATGGGTGGGTCGAGCAGCACTTCGAACAGCCGTTGACCGATGCTCACGACTTCCCCATCACGAATGATAACACGCGTGATCGTCCCCTTGTAGCCCGCCGGAACCGCCACCACTTTGGAAACCTGGCTCGGCATCAAGGGCTCGATAACCCCCACGATCGTGTCCGGGTCAACGTGGCTGCCCAATTCCACAAACGGCGGACCACCAGGATACTCCGCCGCCCGAAACAGACCATACCACAGGCTGACGATATAAACCCTCTCCGTTTCCTCCGGACTCTCATCCGCCGCACCGGCGGCCTCGAAAGCCCACACCACCAGCAACAACGCCACCACGAACCACACCAGCCACTTTTTGAACTCCTCCGATTGGCTCCCGCAGCGGCCTTCCATCACCCACATGACTCATCTCCCCAAAGCCGAGCGACCACAACCCATGCTGCTCAGTATTTTATGATGCAAATCGCATACCGTCAGTTGGCTGCCCCACCGGCAGCCGGCAGCTCTCACGTTTCGGGCCGGTTTGCGATTCCCGCGGCGGCCGAGGCACCGTCCAGCCTGGCGAAATTTTTCGCGGTCTTGTGACAGACTGTGCGTTTGGGGCACACTCCCACAGCCGGCCGGTCGACCAGGGCAAGGGTCCCGCGGCAGCCGTTAGTGTCCGGTCCAGTTGCGCAGCCCCAGCCCAAAGATGATCCGCAACGCCGCCAGCGCCTCGCGCCAGTCAATTTTGGACGTACCCTGCTGGCGATCAACAAACACGATCGGCGCTTCGTCGAAACGGCCGCCCAGCCGTTTCAAGTGCCAGAGAATTTCTTCTTGGAAGGAGTAACCTGACGAGCGGATGGTGGAAAGGTCGAGTTGAGCCAGGAGGGAGGTGCGGTAACAGCGAAATCCGCCACTGCAATCTTTCGGTGTCAGGGACAACAGCCAGCGTGCATAGCAATTCACACCCCGGCTCATCAAGTGCCGGTGCAATGGCCAGCCTTGAATTCCGCCGCCGGGAACATATCGCGAACCGATCATGACGTCTACCGCCGACTGGCCGTCGCGATCCATGCCTGCCAGCAAAGCGGGAATGTACTGGGGATCGTGGCTGAAATCGGCGTCCAGGTTCAACACGTAATCGTAGCCGTGCCGGATGGCGTATTGCATGCCGGCCCCGATGGCCGAGCCGAGCCCCAGTTTGCCTGAGCGATGCAGGCAGCGAAGCCGCGGGTCTTCTGCCGCTCGCCGGTCGCACCACTCTCCCGTGCCGTCCGGCGAGTTATCGTCAATGACCAGCAAATCGGCCTGCGGCGCGTAAGCAAAGACTGCTGCGACCAGTCGCGGCAGATTTTCGATCTCGTTGTACGTCGCCACGGTAACCAACAGGCGCGGTGCTATGCCATGCCTCGCAGACAAAGTGGCGTCTTCTGCCAACGGATCGCTTTGCTGTACATCAGCCGAATCGTGGGGCGAAGCTGCGGAAGGAGTAGGCATGATCAGAAAGTTGCGCCGCGCGGGGGAGGTAACCGCAAACGGCTTGAGGAACCAAAGGGGGGCCAGCGACGGGCAGATCGACCTATCCGCGGCGCTGCCCGACCAGCAAATTCATCGGCAAGTCGACATCGGCAAATTGCATCGGCCAGGCAGAGACCTGGCCGCAGCCTTCCTCCCCCGCAGGAATATTCCCACCAGACCCTGCCACACGACCGTCAAACGGCCGACGACGCAAATTTCCGCAGCGGGGACTTGCCCTC
>WVZU01000367.1:41265-42070 GCA_011772275.1 Planctomycetales bacterium
TCGACTCGATCAGCAGGCCCCTTGTCAGGCCTCACCGGCTTCAATCGCGCCACCCCCGCCTGCTGGCCAAAACAGGGGCCATGGTCCAGGGCCCCGCCTGGCATGGAGGGGTACCCCCATGGGTCGCGCAAGTTATTCAAACTAAAATACATTTACCCACTCGGGGGGGGCGGTTTGAGCGGTTGGCAGCGTCCAGCCGCCGCGAGACGGTTCCTCTGACCAACAAAGTCCGTTTGCTCTTGCCCTTGCCATGGCAGAAAATTGTCGCCGCGTTTTATTGATTGAAGACAATTCTGCGGACGCCATGGTGTACCGGGAGATGTTGCGGGACGCCGTCACCACAAACTTTACGGTCGATGTCGCCCCCACGTTGGCCGAGGCGATGGATCACCTGCAAAACCAGGGACGCTCGCCCCATGTCGTTTTGGCCGACTTGCAGCTACCGGACAGCACCGGTTTTAGCACCTTGACGGCAATCCTCCGTTGCCGCCCGGACCTGCCGGTGGTCGTCTTGACCCAAGTGGATCACGGCGAGGTCCCCGTCAAAGCGGTTCGCCTGGGGGCCCAAGACTGGCTGACGAAAGGCCTCGTCGCAACCAGTACGCTGGAACGCACGCTGAACTATGCCATCGAACGGAATCGGATGGATCGAGATTTGAAGCTGAGCGAGCAGAAGTTTCGTCAGTTGGCGGAAAACATCAACGATGTCTTCTGGCTCTCAGACGCCAACACGGGCCAACTGCTGTACGTCAGTCCGGCCTACCGAAAGATCTGGCATCGGCCCATCGAAGACCTGACCCGCGTG
>WVZU01000138.1:0-1351 GCA_011772275.1 Planctomycetales bacterium
CACACGTTACAAAACCCGCGGCGGTTCTGTCAGCACCCCGGCTGCTGAGTGGCATCCTGGCGTGGAGGGATGGCGTTTCCGCCTGGGGCCGGGCTTGAGCAGCCGGGGTGCTTGGCCGGTGGAGGTGGCGATCGGATTGCCTGTCGCGTTTTTCTTACGTCCCGATGTTCTTCCCACCCGGAGCCGAAGGGAGGGGGGAAAAACCGCAAAAACGGGGTTGATCGTGGCGCAGCTGCAGAGCGGGGGGGCAGAGGGGCGATCAGGTCGAGTCGGCTTGCTTGATGAGGAGATCGAGGGCGTTGATCAAGCGTCGCAGCTGGCGTTCGGCGATGCCGTACTGGTTGGGGACCACCACCAGCTGTTGCCGGAATTTGTCCTTGTCTCGCTGGAAAAATTGGTCCTTGTGGGCCTCGATCCTGGCTTTCAGGGCCGCGGCCTCGCGTTGCCAGAGCTTGAAATTGTGTTCCAGCCGTTTGACCATCGCCACGGCCATTTCCCGGGTCTCGGCCAGCATCTGATTCTGAAAAATGGTGATCATTTCCGTGACTTTGCCGCGGTAAGTGGCGCTCTCGACAACCAGATTGTCCAACAAGACGAACCGCAACGAGATCACCGCTTCGTTGACGGCCTGCAGGGCGGACAACACGTTCTGGACCTCGACCGACTTGGCTCGGCCCGCTGCCACTTCGCTCGCAGGCTGGTCGCCGGCGGGGGGGCTGAATCGCCCAGCGGGCGGGGGGGCCGGCGGTGGCTGGCGGGTTTGTTCCTCCACCTTCCGGTGCAGGATTTTTAAGATTTGATCGAACGCCTCCAGGTGCTGCTCGATCAACTGCCGCTGCTTGTCCCCCGCGGGTGCCTCGCGAAGTGTGCGGCGGTTCTTCATGTCGTACATCTTCCGCACGCCGTCCACCAGCTGACAGGCCCGTGGATACTCGGGCACGGTATCGGCCAGGACCCGCACCGCGTCCAGCAGCGGGTTGGTGTAGGGCCGCCCGCGGCCGATCTGGTGGTGTAGCTCTTGAATTCTTTCCCGCACCGTCGGCATGACAACGTCCTCGTTTCCGTCTGGTCGGCCCAGCCAGCTGTCCCCTCCCTGGCGATCCCCTCGCGACCCCGCGAAGGGCTCCTGTGCAAAGTTTAGCGTCACCACCGGACCACGGCCACGGGCTGCCCACTAACCCTCAATCAACCGGCAAAACAGAAAAACCGCCGGCGAAACGTATCTGGTAAAAAAAGGTTTTGGGTGAGACGTTACCGCATTGCAGGAGAAAGAAGGGCACCACGGTTTGTATTAGCCCCGGCATTTATGCCGGGGTGATGATGCCCAGCACTCCAAAGCGGAGGCCCGTTT
>WVZU01000138.1:1432-3790 GCA_011772275.1 Planctomycetales bacterium
AACGGGGCTCGACACATTTTTTTACGCGACCTCGACCCCGTGCTAAAGCACGGGGCTATGAGGATGGAACCGAAAAGGCGTGGGGTGCGACGACAACCAGTTACTGCAATCGGCTAAGGTGTTACGGTTTTGGAAAAATTTGAGGTTATGCCTTGACATTCAATTTTTTTCCCGACTCCCTTTCGATCGAGCCCACAGGCCAGGCGATTTGTGGCGTCACCGACCCAATCTGAAAAAACGGGTTTCACCATCAGGCGTTTCCATGTGTGTTCAATTCCAGAGTGCCAACGCAACGCCGGAGACGCCCAAAAGAACGCCAATCGCGACGATAGAAAACAAGATGCCGCAGACGTTTCTCCAAGCGATGCGATCGTCTTCGATCAGGTCACGCTGGGTGCTTTCGCTGAAGTATTGTTTCAGGACGGAGAGGTCGCCCGCCCCCGGTTGCGGGTGGCCTGCCGTCTCGTGCGTCGGATCAGCCATGCGATGGTCCTTTCGGTGTTCGTGGCAGCATGTGCTTGCTTGGTGCAAATCTTAACAGAACGCATCCCGGCGCCAAAGCGGGGACAATGGGGAAAAGGCCAGGTCAGCCTGGCATCGGCTGGCGGCAGGGAAGGGGTCGGGAGTCTTTTTCGAATTGATGGTCGGCCCGCGGGGGGCGGACCTTATTTTCGAAAAAGACTCCCGACCCCATGGCACCTCTCCCGACCCCATGGCACCTGGTCCGACCCCATGGCACCTGGTCCGATTCCTGACGGTGATCGGCAAGTGAAACTACCCGCGGCTAGCGCCGTCGGCTCATGTTGAGACGCTCAGGGTTGGTCTTGACTTCTGGCTTCATGCTCATAGCCCCGTGCTTTAGCACGGGGTTGAGATCGCGTAAAAAAAGTGTCGAGCCCCGTTTACGGGGCTTTCGGCTGTCTGGCTTTAGCCTGGGATGACTCGCGGCGGTACAACACGAAATCAAGCAGCACGACGCGTGATCGTCAGGGCTGAAGCCGCAACGATCAGAAGGCCCGTAAACGGGCCTTTCCGGTGGGGTGGTGGGCATCATTACCCCGGCATAAATGCCGGGGCTCATACAAACTGAGGTCTCTTTCCCTCTCCTGCAATCGGCTAAAAGCGGATCGTTGACGTGCTTGGCGATCCTGACCCATACTGAAGGCTGGCGGGAGACGAATCAGGCCGTGGCCCTAAATGGCAACTCACTCCCTCAACAGTCGCAAAATGAGCAGGAAATGATTCGCAACGCGCGCACCCACAAAACGTTAATTCTGCTGCTTGTCGCCGTGGCGTCCCTGCTGGAGGCGGCGGCAGATCAAGCTTGTGCCCGACAGCGGAAACGTGGGGCCCTGAAGATCGGGGGAAAACTATACGAAGACTCCAATATCCGGCTGGGAAAAACAGACGTGGTGGCCACTTTCGAGGGAAAAAACTACGTGGCCAAGCTCGACCGCTGCGGCGTCCTGCACATCCTTCCCACCATCCAGGCCATTGACAACATCCCCCTGCTTGTCGTTTCCAATCTCTGGTACGACGACGAGCATGACGACAATGAGGTCTACGAATACGCTGAGCTGACGACCGTTGCACCGAACCATCTGAGGTTGACGGGCGGCAATCGAAAGCTAGGAGTCCGATTCGCCACGGAAATGAAGTTTGGTCCAGAGAAGATATGGTTCCGCGGCGACGCGACCAGCAGTAAAGAGGGAGCGCATGTGGTTGCCTGTCGGCCTCGAAACCTGAAGAGCCTGGCTGGGAAGGATGACCAGAAGCTGAAGCAGCTGGCGCGCGAGGCGGTGTTTTCGGGGCTGTCGGTGGACAAGGAGAAGCATGAGTTTTCCTATGCGACGATTACCATGGCGAACAAAAAGAAAGTCCTTTCTCCAAGATTTAGCGCCGTCGCCCTGACGAATCACCAACCGGGGGTTGTCGCCAACTTTGATGCTCGCGGGGCCCAAGGTATTCTGAAAGCCGGGATGTACGCGGATCTGAAGACCGGCTTTACGCTGGCCTACGAAACGTCCTCGGAGGGGCAGATCGACCTGGATAAGAACGTGTTCACGGTGGAGCTGAAACCGACGAAATGACAGAGACTTTGGGGAAAAGGCCAGGTCAGCCTGTCATCTGCTGGCGGCGGGTAAGGGGTCGGGAGTGTAAGGGGTCGGAGTGTAAGGGGGTCGGAGTGTAAGGGGTCGGGAGTCTTTTTCGAATCGATGATCGGCCCGCGGGGCGAGGATTTTTTTTCGAAAAAGACTCCCGACCCCTTGGCGTTTGGCTGCAGCGGGTGCGCGTCGCACGCGGCTTGCTGGGCCGTGGTTTTTTGGGTACGATGACGCGTACACTTACCGATCTATC
>WVZU01000091.1:0-12407 GCA_011772275.1 Planctomycetales bacterium
ACCCGGCTGTCTGGGTTTTGCCGAACCGGAAATCTGCGGCAGGCAACTCGAATCCCATCCACACTCCCGGCTGCCCAGGCCCACAACCAGGTTGCGGATCCGCGGTTCGCCCGGAGTGCCTGGCAGGGGTTTGCGATTTCACGCTCAGCAAACCGAAAGGGTTTCGCTCAAAAAGGGTGTCACTCAAAAGGCGGCTTGGTACAGGCAACAACTCAACGCATGATCCCGTGTTGCCCTGTCTCAAAGGGTGTCGCTCAAAAGGCGGCCTCGTACAGGGCCAACAGGTCCTGCTCTGTCACTTTACGAGGATTGAACGTCCCGGTCCACTGTTGGGCCGCGGCGGCCGCCAAAAGGGGCAGGTCGTCGGTCGCGACACCCGCGGCCGACAAACTGGCGGGCAGACCGGCTTCCGCCAGCCATTGCTGTACGAAATCGGCCAGGCCGTGGTAACCGGCGGCGGCCGGCGGACAGGCCCCCTGGCCCGCGGTGGTTTGCAGCAGTTCTGCGTACCAGCCAGGGACCCGTTCCCCGTTGAAGCGGATCACGTGCGGTAACATCAGGCCGACCGCCTTGCCGTGAATCATCCCGTAATGTGCCGTCAACGGATTGGCCAGGGCGTGAGCGGCGCCCAGCATCGAATTTTCGATGGCCAGTCCGGCAAGGCATGCGCCCAGCTGCATCCCCGCGCGGGCCTCCAGGTCGTGCGGATCGCGCAGCACGCGGGAAAAGCTGGTGGCCAGGTGCCGCCACGCTTCGCGGCTGTAGGCCAGCGACAACGGATTGCGGCGGGCAGTCACATAAGTCTCCAGGGCATGCGAGAGGGCGTCGATCCCGGTTACGGCGGTGACTTGTGTGGGTTGAGTAACGGTGAGGGTGGGGTCGAGCAGGGCGATGCGAAAGGCGGCCCGCTTGTCGCCGCAAGCCATCTTTTGGTGACTCCTTGCATCGGAGATCAGGGCGAAAGACTGCGTTTCGCTGCCGGTGCCGGCGGTGGTGGGGACGGCGATCATGGGCAACATCGGCCGCGTCGCTTTGCCAATGCCCCAATAATCTTCCATCCGCCCGCCGTTGGTCAGCAGGAAATTGATCCCCTTGGCACAGTCCATCGAGCTGCCGCCGCCCAGGCCGACGATCAGGTCGGGGTCGAAGGTTTGCGCGAAGATCAAGCCCGCTTCCACGTCGACGGTGCTGGGGTTCTCGTGCACGCCTTGAAACACCGCGACTTCCAGGCCGGCCTCTTCCAGCGCGTGGCTGCCCCGCTGAGTGTGCCCCGCCGCGACAATCCCGGGGTCGGTCACCAGCAGAGCTCGCCCCCCTCCCAGTTCGGCAGCCAATCCGCCCAGGGTGGCCAGCTTGTCGATACCAAACACGATCCGCGTTTGGGGCTGGTAGNNGGGGTGTAGAGGATTGCGAGCGACCGGTCGGCGGCAAAGCCCAGCGGCGTTTCGCCGACAGGCTTGCCCGCCGGCCCCCGGCCGCGGCAAGCTAGCTGGGCCAGGCCGCCCGTTGGTCCTCCGGTACCTGCAAGGCTCGAGCGCGAAACAGGAAGTCAACGATATTGCCTTCGTGGGGCTGCAGCCAGTCCAGCTGAGTGGTCGGGATGGGGCCCAGGTTCAGGCGGTCGATGTGGGTGGCGTCCGACAACTGCCGCTGGAACCGCTGGTCCGCCGTGATGCCGCTGGCGACCAGGGTAGGTCCGATGGCAGAGATCATTTTTTCCTGCGGGCAACGGACCACGCTGACGAAGGGGAACATGAATTCCTTGTTGGCGATGGCCGCTGCGGGGCTGTCGCAATGGATGACGGTGGGCCGCAAGTACGCGCACCGCTGGTGACGCTCGAACCGATCCCCGTATTTTTCCGTCATGTGCTGCACGCCCTCTTCACCCAGGTCCGCCTCGATCATCTGCCAGATCGCTTCGGCCATCTCGGGGGCGGTGAAGGCGGCCAGGGTGGCCTCTGGATCGTCGGGCGGGCGGGGCTCGACCGGCCCCAGCCGTTCGGCCAGCGCCGCCGCGATCTGGCGGGTGTGCCGCGATGCCCAGATGCCCGAGCAATTAATACAGCCGCGGCCGCTGTTGAGAAACACGCTGTCGGTCATCAAGTCCAGGTACTGCGGCCAGTCGTCGACCACGTCGTCCCCCAGCAGGATCTTGCTGAAACCGGGGCCGTGCACCTGCACGCGGGGATTGCCCCGGTAACGTTCGACCGTCGGCTGGCCGCCAAAGATCATCACCCGCTGACCGTGGGAGACCACGGCCGCGCCCATCTCCGCGCCGCCGGGATAAATCGAAATCGCCTCCGCCGGAATGCCGGCTGCGAGAAAGGCCGCATGGATCCGGTAGGGTGTCCATGGTTCCTGCGGACCCGGCTTGAGCACCAGGCCGACTTGCAGGGGAATCACCGGCAGCCACAGCGTGTGCACGCCGGGCGAATTGGAGGGGAGGACCAGGCCCAGCACGGGAGACTGAGCCTGGTAGCTGACCACCACGCCCCGTGGTTCGACGCCGTAACCGCGGGTGAGAATCGACAGGTCCAGCCCGCGGGTCAGCGCGTCCAGCATCCGCCGCATGTTGCTCAACACAAAAAAATTCTTTTCCATGTTGGCCCGGCACATGTGCTCAGGCAGACCCGTCGAGGCCGACTGGGCTCGAGCGAATTGAGCGGGCGTTTGGGTTCCGTCCCCCGCCGGCAGCGTGCCGTCGCGGTACAAGCCGGCCGCCTGGCCCACCCGTTCGATCAACTCGTCAGCCGGGATCTCGCGGAGCACCGCTCGCGCCTGGTGGGCGCGGCGGAGATCACGAGCCAGCAGGCCGGGATTCGCCTGGCTGACCTTGGCGATCGGCTCGCCGGTCACAAAGTGCCGCACTTCCTCCTGCTCCAGCGACTCGTAAGGCTGGCCCCAGCGGATGACAGGCAGGTTCAGCATGGCAGATTGGCGATGGCCGATCTTGGAGGTTTACGCTTGCGGATATCTGTCTTCGATCCGCCATCCGAAAACCGGCATCAGTAGACTCCCACGGTGGTGGCCGCGGCCAATTCATGGAAGGGACGAACGCCGCTCACGCCGTCCCAGGGATACATTTCGCATGGTCCTTCGCGTTCCCCCTCGTCCCGTTCCAGGAAGCCGGGGACGAAGAATTCCTTGGTCAGCGTCGTCAAACGCACTCGGCCCGTCTCGCCGTAGCCGACCCGCAGATTGGCGTCTGCGAAATCGACGACTTCCACCACGGCCCGCGGCTGAGGCGCGAAATAGCTGATCTTGTACCCGTCGGCGGCGGTGACCGGTTTACTGCAGGCCAATCCCATCAGCGTGTTGCCGTAGGTGGGCGTCATGTAAACCCCGCTGGTCTCCGGCGGCCCACCAAAAAGTTCTTCCACACAGAACCGGGTCCACTGCGGCGTGAATTCCGTGCCGCCGGAAAAGATCCCCCGGATGCCGATCTGGGGAATGCTGCTGCCACGGTCTTCCAGGGCCAGGGCCAAGGCCTCCAGCAGCTTGGGAGTGGCAAACATGCATTGAATCTCATGCCCCGCCTCCAGAATGGTGATCGCCTGAGCGATGCAGTGTTCCTTGTAAGCTTCCAGGTGCTCCATCCAGCCCTTCTTCAGCAGTTTGATGACCCAGCGAGGGTCCAGGTCGATGCAGAAGCAAATGCCGCCGCGGTACTGGCACAGATGTTCGACCGCCAGCCGCAGCCGCCGCGGTCCGGTGGGGCCCAGCATCAACCAGTTGGCCCCCCGTGGAAAGTAGGAGTCGGGCAGCGTCTGACTAAACTGTTCGTAGTCGATACGGAAATCGTCGATGACGATCCGCGACTTGGGGATACCCGTGGTGCCGCCCGTTTCAAAGACGTACACCGGCCGATCCGCATACCCCTTGGGGACCCACCGCCGCACCGGCCCGCCGCGCAGCCAATCGTCCTCAAAGGGGGGGAACTTTTTTAAATCGTCGTAGCCGCGGATCTCCTGCAGCGGATCGAAGTTCAATTGTTCCGACGCGTATTGCAGCCAGAAAGGGCAGCCGGTCGATTCGTGAAAATGCCACTGCACGATCTGGCAGGTGTGCGCGTCCAAAGCCGCGCGAGCAGCGTTCACGCGGTCTTGCAGATCGGGCGATGTCGGCAATTGGCAATCTACCATACGGGGGATCAGCAGGAGGGAAGGGCGGTCCGCTGCCGGCAGGTGGCACGAGGAGAGGGCCAGGCTGCCCGGAACATGACCCGGTTCACAATAGCCGATCCTCACCGGACTGACAACTTGCCCGCCCGACGGCCAGTTGTCGACCCGCGGGCAGGAAGCCGCTGGTCAGACGGCCATCTTTTGATCCAAAATGCCGCTCAGGAAAAGCTCGCCCATAACCTCCCAGTCGACCTCCTCGTCAAACTGGCAACCGATGGCGAACTGCTGGCCCTCCGCGCCGCGCTGCCACTGCACCGTGCCGTACAGCTTCACCTCCAGCTGGCCGTCCGTCGCCCGCAAAACGCCGCTGATCTTTTCGCCAATCTGCAGCGGCCGGGGGGATAGGATTTGCATCCCCTTCCTGGAGAAATCGACCAGCAGGGACGGCCAGACCGACTCGCCCGCATCGCCGTCGCGGCCCGTTTCGACCAACGTCTGCTGGCCGTCCTCGATCAAGTAACGAGGGTCACGAAGAAAGTAGTCGGTAATGTCCCGCGACACAGGGTGCTCCGCTACAGGCCAGCAGTTAGGAAAGGCGCCACCGGTGGGCCTTTGTAAAAAACATATCTTACCGCGGCCGCGCAAGCCCCCGTCACAGGCCGACAACGACCCGACACACGGGCCCTGCAAGGCTTGTAGCGGTCGTAACGATTGGATCCCCACCCGACGCGGTCTGGCTGTTGGTCGGCCGCAAACCAGAATGCGCGACCCCGTTCGCCCGCCAACAAAAACCAGCCGCAACAAGGCGACAGGCAACAGCCCATAACGCTCGCCCCAGGTCCCGGTAAGCCGCGCAACGGGATGGCCGCAGATCAAAGGGGGGGACGGCTGACGGGTGCATTACACGGATGGTAATTGTTTGGCAGCATGCGAGTATCCGTTGGAGCCGGTTGGACTTTCATATCACAGGGATCACATTTTAAAGAGCAAGTCACACCCGCTCTGAGCCCCGGCATTCATGCCGGGGTGATGATGTCCATGACCCCACCGGCGAGGCCCGTTTACGGGCCTTCTGGCCGTGGCGGCTTCAGCCCTGGCGATCACGCGCGGTGCTGCTTGATTTCGTGTTGTTACGCCGCGAGTCAGCCCAGGCTAAAGCCAGACAGCGGCAAGCCCCGTAAACGGGGCTCGACAGATTGTTTTACGCGATCTCAACCTCGTGCTAAAGCACGAGGCTATTCGCATGAAGCCAGAAAAGGAGGGGGCTGCTGACCTGAAAACAGAAAGGCGCGGCGGGCGACAACTACCAGTTACTGCAATCGGCTCAGGTGTTACGCAAAGTGCAAAATGCACCCGCGGCGAACCGCCTAGGCGTCTTGACGGTTGTCGGCAGAAGGATGGCTTAACTGAGACAGCATCTGCAGGACGCCGTTCAAGTGCGCCAGCCGCGGGCCATAGCGATCAATGAACTCGTTGAATACGAATTCGCCGTCTTCCATCGCTTCGGAATTGTCCTCGATCTCGCCCGTCAGGTTGCGAAGAAATTCCGCTTGAACACGAGCCAACGCTTCGACCGCATCCTTGCATGATTCGGCCAGCCCCGGATTGGCCGACCGCCAGTTCTTCAGTTCCTCAGCCCGCTGACGCTGCGATGCGCCCGCGTTGGCGACCAATTCTTCCAAGAGATCGTTGTTGCGGTCCAGAGCGGTCAGGATCTGATGCAAAAGCTCTGTGTGTTCGCCATCGACAGCACTGGCCCGGGCAGCCGATCCATGGGACTGGGACGTGATGTCGATTTGAGTAAACAAGGGCGAAGTTTGTTGAGGGTCCTGCGACATAAATTAAATTCTCCCGCTTCAGAAACTTTTTCACCCTTCACCGAAAACCGACAGGACCCAGGACCTGAACCGAGAGGACTAAAACCAACCCCAGCCCGGCGGATAGGACCGCGAGCTGGAAATCCGCCCCAACACACCGCCCCAACGAGCCACACCGCTAATCAAACACGTTGGTGACAATGTTGGATGTTATTGTAGTCGGCGCCGGGTTGGATGTCGAGCACTTCCTGATTGGCCGGAGGTGGTGTGAAAATTTCCGAGGCTGAGGGGGCAGCCGATCGGCCCCCACCAACTCGAATCACGGCCGAATTCCGCCCCGCCGGGCCACCACGCCCTTCCCTCCGCACATCGGATCGTCGCATCTAAAGTTCGCACACATCGCGGCCCGATGCAAACAGGAACTGCGGAAAAAACAGGGTACAAACCAGGAAGGATAGGAGGTTCTTGATGGGTCAGGATGGCCGCAATGCCGTCGCTGCTATTGGTTTTCTGACCGTTGTCCGTGACCAGCGGCACGGTCTGTGCGGTGGCTATCTGATCGTCAATCCGGCCGGTCGCCCCCTGGAATTTCACTGCACGGCCCCCGTCCGCCCCAATCGGGCTCAAGAAATCCTCTACGGCCCCACCCTGGACGAATTTTTATATGGCGAGCAGATTGGGCGGACGTTGGTCCAGCGGGGAGGGGTGCAGCCGGCTTTGCTGTGCACCGACGCGCTCCCCATGATGTCGTTGCGTCCCCTAATCTCGCAGCCGCTGGCGCTGCTGTTGCCATCCGTTGAGCCGCAAACGGAGGAGTCCCCTTTGCGTTATCGAGTCGATCCTGGGCAGGAGGGACCGCCGGAGGCGCGGATGCTGAACGTCCGGGGTGGTCGCATGACGACCGCGCCGGCTCATCCGTCCGACCTGGCAACGATCGCTGACCTGCTGCCGGGGTTGGATGAGCTGGACTTGGCCGAGCCATTTGAGCGGATACGGGCGGCGATTGTCGAAGCGCAGGGCAGTTGAACGGCAAGGGACGAGCGGGAACGCTGCCCGTTCAGCAGGTAGGGCTGTTATTGATGGAAAAACCGCAAGTCGAATCGACCGGCCTGTCGATTCCCGTCGCCGCCCTGGCCACCGGCTGGCAAACGGCGCTGACGCGGCCGCCGCGGGTCGAACTGCGGGGGGTTCGCTGGACGAGCAATCCGCCGGGCGCGATTTGTGTGGACTTGCGAGGCCCGCCACCGGCCGTTCGCACGTTTGTCTTCGACCGCCCGCCTCCTATCCTCCAACCACCTGCTCGGCCAACCCGCCGCCCCCGGCGGTCGGACGAGCGGCGTTCCACGACGCGGATTTCCGCGCCCCCGGATCTGGTCAAACTGGATGACCGGTTGCTGTACGTCTTGCAGCCGCCCCTGGAATCCTTGTTGGATTCCCAATCGCTGTCGCTGCCGTTTCAACCTTTTCCATACCAACTGGCCGGTATCGCTTTCCTCTTCCCGCGCTACGCCGCTGTGCTGGCGGACGAAATGGGGCTGGGCAAGACGATGCAAGCCATCACGTCGGTACGGCTGTTGCTGTACGCCGGCCAGGTCCGCCGCGTCCTGCTGCTGTGCCCCAAGCCGCTGGTGACCAACTGGCAGCGCGAGTTCGCCCTCTGGGCACCCGAAATCCCGCTCAACATTGTCCAAGGCAACCAGGCAACCCGCCGGTGGCAATGGCGACTGCCCAAGGCGATCGTGACGATAGCCAATTACGAGCTGATTTTGCGGGACGGCCCGCTGGTCAGCGAGGGCGAACTGGAATTCGATTTGGTGATCCTGGACGAATCCCAGCGGATCAAGAACGCGCGGGGTACCACCTCGCGAATGGTACGCCGCATCCGCCGGCGGCGCAGCTGGGCGTTGACCGGTACGCCGATCGAAAACAGTACCGACGATCTGGTCGGCATCTTCGAATTCGTCTCCCCCGGCCTGCTGTCGCCCGACATGAAGCCGCGGCGGATGTCCCAGGCGGCCCGCGACTACGTCCTGCGCCGCTGCAAAGACGACGTGCTGCAGGATCTGCCTCCCAAACTGGTCCGCGACGCCGAACTGCCCCTCACAACCGCTCAACGCAAAACCTACCAACGCGCCGAAGAGCAAGGTGTTGTCCAGCTGTCGCAGCTGGGCGAGCGGATCACCGTGCAACACGTGTTCCAGCTGATCTTGCGGCTCAAACAAATCTGCAACTTCGATCCCGTCACCGGCGAAAGTGCCAAGCAGGACCGGTTGCTGGCCGAACTGGAAGAAATCGCCGCCAGCAAGCAGAAGGCGATTATTTTCAGCCAGTACGTGGCAACCCTCCAACAACTGGCCCGGCAACTGGAGCCGTTCCGACCGGTGCAGTACCACGGCAAAGTGCCCAGCCGCTACCGCGACCAAGTCATCGCACAGTTTCGCGACGACCCGACCTGCCACGCGATCCTGATCAGCTACGGGGCAGGCAGCGTCGGACTGAACCTGCAATTTGCCAGCTATGTGTTCCTCTTCGATCGCTGGTGGAATCCGGCCGTCGAGGACCAGGCCATCAACCGCGCTCATCGCATCGGCGCGGCCGGGCCGGTCACCGTGACCCGCTTTCTGTCGACCGGCACCATCGAAGAACGGATCGATCAGATCCTGCAGCAGAAACGGGAACTGTTTGAAATGATCTTCTCCCAGGACCAGGTGCCAGGGAACCTGGGGCTGACACAGGCGGAAATCTTTGGCCTCTTCAACCTGCAGGGGCCCGAAGGGCCCCTGTCCCCCTCCGGACCGGTGTCCTCGTGAGCGCGGGAGCCGATCGGAACTGACAGTCCCAGGTCGTCACGCCGCCGGGCAGGCCGCCAGCCACCCCTCCCNNACAGTCCCAGGTCGTCACGCCGCCGGGCAGGCCGCCAGCCACCCCTCCCGGCCGCCAAGCCGACGCCACGCTCTGACTTTGCTGAATGTCAGGCCGGCGATACGATAGAGCCTGGCATGCATCATCCTTCCTACGACTTTGACGTGATCGTTGTCGGGGCCGGGCACGCGGGGACCGAGGCCGCGTTGGCCGCCGCGCGGATGGGCGCCCGGACCGCCCTGCTGACCACCAATCTGGACACGGTGGCTCAGATGAGCTGCAACCCGGCCATTGGGGGGGTGGCCAAGGGGCAGATCGTCCGCGAAATCGACGCCCTGGGTGGTGCGATGGGACAAGCGATCGATGCGACCGGCATCCAGTTTCGCCTGTTGAATCGCCGCAAAGGACCCGCCATGCACAGCCCGCGGGCTCAAGCAGATAAAAAAGCCTACCAACAACATGTCAAGCTGCAGGTCGAAAATCAGCCCCTCCTGGCCCTCCGCCAGGAAGTGGTCGAAGACCTGCTGTGCGAAGGGCCCCCGCAGCCACATCGGGTGGTTGGCGTGCGGGTGGGCGGGAATGCGACCTATCGCGCCCCGGCGGTCATCCTGACTACCGGTACCTTTCTGCAAGCCCGCATGCACACCGGCGAGAACCAGACGCGGGGGGGCCGAGCGGGGGAGGGGACCAGTCAGGGGATCAGCGTCGCCCTGCGACGGCTGGGCTTTAGCATCCAACGCTTTAAAACCGGGACGCCACCCCGGCTAAACGGCCGCACCATCGACTTTCAACAGCTGGAACNNACGGATCAGCAACTGCCCTGCTACATCACCCACACCAACCATACGGTTCACGATTTAATCCGCAAAAATCTGCATCGCGCGCCAATGTACTCCGGCCAGATCCAAACCCGTGGCCCGCGGTATTGCCCCTCGATCGAAGATAAAGTCGTACGCTTTGCCGATAAAGACCGGCACCAGCTGTTCCTCGAACCCGAAGGACGCGCCACGCAGGAGTATTACGTCAATGGGGTATCCACCAGCCTGCCCCGCGACGTGCAGGACGCCATCTTTCGCCACATCCCCGGCCTGCAACAGGCCCAGATCATGCGCTACGGCTACGCCGTCGAATACGACTTCTGCCCGCCCCAGCAACTCCAGCCCACCCTGGAAACCAAACGGGTCGCCGGACTGTACTTCGCAGGACAAATCAACGGTACCACCGGATACGAAGAAGCCGCCGCCCAAGGACTTATCGCCGGGGCCAACGCCGCGCTCGCCCTCCAAAATCACACACCCCTGCTGCTGACCCGCGAACAGGCCTACATCGGTGTCCTCATCGACGACCTCGTCACCCGCGGCGTCGACGAACCGTATCGCATGTTCACCAGCCGCGCCGAATACCGGCTGCTGCTGCGACAGGATAACGCCGACCGCCGCCTCACTCCGCTGGCCGCACAAGCCGGACTGGCCGACGCCCAACGGCAAGCGAAACTCGAGGCCAAGGAAGAGGCGATCGCACAGGCCAAACAACTGCTGGAAAACCACCTCATCCACGGCGTGACCATGACCAAATTCCTCCGCCGAAATGAAATCGCCTGGAAAAATCTCGTCGAAGCTTTACCCCCTTTGGCAGACTTCCCAGACGACGTGGTTCAACAAGTCACCTCCGACGTCAAATACGCAGGTTACGTCGACCGGCAGCAATCCCAGGTCGCCCGACAACAACGGCTGGCCAAGAAGACGATCCCCACCACGTTCGACTACGAAAAAATCGCACCGCTGCGAGCCGAGGCCAGGGAAAAACTCGCCCAGGTCCGCCCGGTCACCCTGGACCAGGCCAGCCGGATAAGCGGAATCACGCCGGCGGACATCGCCCTGGTGTTGGTGCACCTGGAGCATCGGGGTCGGAAGTGATCTTGCTTAAGGCCATATATAAAAAGAGCTTAGGTTCAAAAAATCCATATTGACGCCGTGGGGAAGATGGCTATAATCGCCGGCGGTTGGCAATTCGGGTAATCTCGGAAATACCAGCCATCTGCAAGCGCTCAGGAAGCTTAGTAGCCCTTGCTGCTCACATTGGGGTAACGAGCTAGAGGTTATCTGGCACAACAGGGAGGATTGGGACCCCCTGGCAGATTATGAAGAATCAGCCCGTCGGGTTCCGAGGATCTGGCCGTCTTGGCTAGGAAGGTGGATAGGGACATGAAAACAGTTTTCACGACTGGCGAAGCTGCCAAGATCTGTAAGGTCAGTCAGCAGACGATCATTCGCTGTTTCGATTCTGGCCAGCTGAAAGGATTTCGCGTACCCGGAAGTCGTTTTCGGCGGATTCCGCGCGAGCAGTTATTCCATTTCATGCGGGACAATGGGATCCCGACCGACGCGTTGGAGAGCGGCAAGCGGAAGATTCTGGTGGTGGACGACGACATCGAGCTGGTGGAATTGATCACCGACGTCCTGGAACGGGACGGCCGTTTCGAGGTCAAAAGTGTCAACAACGGTTTTGATGCTGGCATGATGGTCAAGGACTACCAGCCGGACCTGATTGTCCTGGACGTGATGCTGCCCGACATCAACGGCAAGGAAGTCTGCCAGCGGGTGCGCAGCGACACGTCGATGGACATGGTCAAGATCATTTGCATCTCTGGCATGGTGGAAGAGGATAAGGTCGACGATTTGAAAGCGGCGGGGGCGAACGACTTTATGCGAAAGCCATTCGAAGTCGACCGCCTGGTCGATCGCATCTGTCGCTTGCTGGACATTGAATCTGTGGCCCCGGCTTGATTGGACCATCGGCGGGTCGTGGCTCCTGCCGAACCGATCCGTTGCGTGTCGGGGCAGGAGGCCCGCCGGTCGCGATGGTCGTGCCATCGGCAGGAGGGCGCTTGAGTATGCGATGGTTGCCACCGCTGCCGGCACCCTGGCAGTCGGTCCGCTTGCCGCTGACAGACGCGTCCGCGGCGGTGCTTTGCGAGCTGCTGCTGCAGGAGGACTCGACAGCGCCTCGTCAGCGACTGGCGTCCGCCATGCGGTTGGACCCGGCCCTTGTCCTGTGGACGGTCTTCCGTTGCACTCCCGCTGACGATCTGCCCTCCTCTTGCGAACAGCTGGCTGGGGAGCTGCAGCGTCAATTGCCCTGCTGCCTCGAGTGGCCGGAGGATCAGCCATCGGTGCCGTCCGCCGCGTCGGCAAAGCATTTCGCGGATCTGGCCAGCGACAGTGTGGCCACGGCCAGCCAGGCGGCGGACGAGGCGGCGCCCCACGGCAGCCCGGCCCGCGCTCAGGCGTACCTCCTGGGCCTGCTCGCCTCGGCCCCCCGCTGGCTGAAGGCCTGCGGCGGCGGGGAACTCCCAGCGACTCAGCTGCTGCCGCCCTGGCTGCAGCTGAACCAGCCAGCGGCAACCGGCAGCACAACCGCCCTCGAACGGGCTCGTCAGTCCGTGCTGCACGCGCTCAGCCAGCCAACGGCCGATCGTCCCCCGGACGGGGAGGTGCACCGCTGGTGGACCACCCACCTGCCGCTGGTCTGCCTCTTGCCCGAACTGGTGCGGCGGCTGGCGGCCCTGCAAGAACTGCAACAGAATTTCACCGCTCGCCTGGAGAAT